>DATLOP010000155.1:0-2379 GCA_035536255.1 Solirubrobacteraceae bacterium | reverse complement strand
CGGCTCGCCGCGATACCCCCAGGGAGAGTCGAACTCCCGCTTGGAGCGTGAAAGGCTCCCGTGCTAACCGTTACACCATGGGGGCGGGGCTTTCAGTCTAGGGCGCGGTGGTGGACCGCTAGACGCCGAGCGCCGCGGCCGCGCGCTCGCGGCCCGACGTGTCGGCGCGGGCCGCCTCGCCGGCGCCGAGGGTGGCCCGGCGCTCCTCGCCGCGCTGCCAGTTGAACAGCGCCAGGTCGAGGGCCTCGAGCGGAACGCCCGCCGCTTGCGCCAGCGCCGCGGCGCGGCGGTCGATCAGGAGCGGGTCGGCGATCCCGAACACGCGCTTGGCCGCCACCGCGGTGTCGTCGTTCGCGGTCGCGCCGCTGAGCCGCAGCGACCCGGCGCGCAGGTCGTAGCGCCCGGTGCGCCCGAGCGCGGTCAGCAGGTCGAAGCGGGCGGTGCGGTGGAAGCCCGGCAGCGCCAGGCGCTCAAAGGCCCGCGCGAAGCGCCGCTCGCCGTCCCAGTGCGGCTCGCCCGAGAGCGCCGCCGCCTGCGACCCCGCCCGCTCGGCCCACCGCCGGTACGCGACGACGGTCTCCGTGCCGCGAGCCGGATCGTGCGCCGTGCGCGGCCCGCCGGCAAAGAGCGCGCGCGGACGGGCCTCGCCGGCGGCGTCCGCCGCCGGACCGGCCGCGCCGGAGACGTTCGCCGTCGGACCGGCCTCGCCGGAGACGTCCGCCGCCGGACCGGCCTCGCCGGCGGCGATCCCGCCGAGGCCCGGGCTCTCCCGCGCCGCGCGGATCTCCGCGAACGGGTCCTCGTCCTCGGTGGGAGAGAGGTAGGCGATGAGGAAGGCCAGCCACGTCGCCGCCTCGAGGTCGGGCTCGCTCGCCACCTCGGCGTAGAGGCCGGGCGGGGCGGCGGCGACCTCGGCCAGCCGGGCGGCCGAGAAGCCGATCTCGGCGGCCAGGCGCTCGGCGTCGCCGGCCACGCGCAGCCCGGCGACGAGCTCGGAGCGGTAGCCGTCGTCGGAGACCCGCGCCGCCTGGCGGATCCGCACCGCCGAGCCGCCGCCCGACCGAGACCCCGACCGCGACCGCGACCGCGTCCGCGGGGGCGCCGGGGGCTTGGCCGCCTCCGCCTCCCGAGAGCAGATCGGGCAGTTCGCGGCGAAGCGGTTGTGTCGGCAGAAGGTCGGCAGGCGGGCCAGTCTACGCGGCCGCGGCGGCCGTTCCGGAGCTCGCCCGGGCCGGGATCGGCAGCGGGAAGCCGGCCTCCCGCGCCCGTTCGGCGCCGGCCCGGCGCTCGCGCCCGAGCTGCCACAGGTACTGGTCGAAGTCGATCTGCATCGTGTGGCGCTTGGAGCGCACGTAGCGCTTGAACATCTCCTCGCGCTCGCGGCGGATGTCCTCCAGCAGCGCGTCGTGCTCCGGCAGCGCGTACTCGCCGCGCAGGTAGTCCGCCACCCACTGCCCCTGGGCCTCGGCCAGCGGCATCGTCGCCCCCAGCGGCTGGAGCAGGGCGAGGAAGAAGACGTCCGGGACCTCGGGATGGAACACGCGCCGAAACAGCGGCAGGTCGTTGTCCGGCGCCGCGATGAAGTCCTCGTCGAAGAAGGGGAACGTGACCTTGTAGCCGGTGCAGTACACGACGACGTCCGCCTCGACCTCGGTCCCGTCCACGAAGGCGATCCGGTCGCCGCGCAGCTCGGCGATGTTGGGCTTGGGCTGGATCGTCCCGTGGGCCAGGCGGTCCAGGATCCGCCCGGACACCGTGGGATGGGCCTCGCCGACCTTGTGGTCGGGCTTGGGCAGGCCGTAGTCCTCGGGGTTGCCGACGGCGTCCTCCAGCGTCTTCTGGAGGAACCGCGCGCGCACGGTGAAGGGGACCGCGCCGTGGCCCAGCAGCTTCGCCAGCAGCCCGTGGCGAGCCGGCTGGTCGATCGGCTTGCCGCCCAGGTACTTCGGCAGGATCCACGCGCCGCGCCGCGCGGCCAGGTAGGTCTCCTGCGCCACATAGGACGCGTCGACCGCGAGGTCCATGGCGCTGTTGCCCATGCCGAGGATGACCACGCGCTTGCCCTGGAAGTCCTCCGGGCCCTTGTAGTCGTGCGCGTGCATCTCGCGCCCCGAGAACTCGCCCGGGAAGCGCGGCTCGGGCCAGCGCGGGTCCCAGTGGTGGCCGTTGGCCACGATCAGCGCGTCGTACTCCAAGACGTCGCCGCCCTCCGGGCGCACCTCCCACACCCCGTCCTCGCGGCGTGCCGCGTGCTCGACGCCGGTCTCGAAGCGGATCCTCTCGCGGAGCCCGAAGTGGTCGACGTAGTCGTTGAAGTAGCGCGCGATGTGCGTGTGGTGCGGGAAGTCCGGGAAGTCCTTGGGCATCGGGAAGTCCGAG
>DATLOP010000154.1:0-18076 GCA_035536255.1 Solirubrobacteraceae bacterium | reverse complement strand
CCTTCAGCCGCCGCGTGCTGTCGCGCCGCCTGCGCGAGATGTACACCGCGGGCAAGCCCGACCTTGTGACCGTCGTGCTCACGTCGCGCGGCTTCGCCGACCTGCTCGAGCGCGCGGAGTTCCTGCGCCGCATCAAGGAGCAGGACGAGGAGACGATCAAGCGCGTGCGCCGTGCCCGCGACGCCTCGCGCCGCGCGACGATCCGGCTGCACCGCCTGCGCAAGCGCCAGCAGCGCATCACCGACGCCGTGCGCAAGCAGCGCGACGCGCTGGCCTCGATGGGCGAGCTGCTGGCCCGCCGCCGCGCCTCGGCCGAGCGCGTCCGCGCCGCCCGCGTGGCCGCGCTCAAGGACGCGCGCGGCTCGCGCCGCCGCCTCGAGCGCGAGCTGGATCGCCTCCAGGGCGAGGACAGCGCCAGCATGTCCCACTACGGCCCGGGCGGCCCGTGGGCCATCCCGTGGGCGATCGTCCAGTGCGAGTCCGGCGGCTACAACCACCCGCCCAACTGGGCCGGCGCCAGCGGCTACTACCAGATCATCCCCAGCACCTGGAGCGGCTTCGGCGGCCGCGGCCCGGCGGCCTACCTGGCGCCGAAGTCAGAGCAGGACCGCGTCGCGGCGCGCATCTGGAGGGGCGGCGCGGGCGCGCACAACTGGGACTGCGCGTACATCGTCGGGATGCTCAGCGGACCGATCCGCGGCGGCCGCTAGCCGCGGTCGTCCAGCATCCGGCGCAGCACGAAGTTCAGGATCCCGCCGTGGCGGAAGTACTCGACCTCCTTGGGGGTGTCGATCCGCACGCGGGCCTCGAATTCCTTGTCGTCCGCGCGGACCGTCACGGTCTTCGCCTCGCCGCCCTCCAGCCCCGAGATCGTGAACGTCTCGCGGCCCGTGAGGCCGAGCGACTCGACGGAGTCGCAGTCGGCGAACTGCAGCGGCACGACGCCCATCCCCACGAGGTTGGAGCGGTGGATGCGCTCGAAGGACTCCGCGATCACCGCGCGGACGCCGAGCAGCTTCGTCCCCTTGGCCGCCCAGTCGCGCGAGGAGCCCGACCCGTACTCCTTGCCCGCCAGGACGACCAGTGGGGTATCCGACTCGGCGTAGCGCATCGCGGCGTCGTAGATCGCCATCTCCTCGCCGGAGTCCAGGTGGATGGTCACGCCGCCCTCGGTGCCCGGCGCGAGCAGGTTGCGCAGGCGGATGTTGGCGAACGTGCCGCGCATCATCACCTCGTGGTTGCCGCGCCGTGAGCCGTAGGAGTTGAAGTCCTTGGCCTCGACGCCGTGCTCGACCAGGTACTGGCCGGCCGGCGAGCTCTTGCGGATCGCGCCGGCGGGGGAGATGTGGTCGGTGGTCACCGAGTCGCCGAGCACGGCCAGCACGCGCGCGCCCTCGACGTCCTCGATGGCGGCGGGCTCGCGGTCCATGCCCTCGAAGAACGGGGCGCGCCGGACGTAGGTCGAGCCGCCGTCCCAGGCGAAGCGGTCGCCGGTCGGCACCTCGAGCGAGTTCCAGCGCTCGTCGCCCTCGTACACCTCGGCGTAGGACTTGCGGAACATGTCGGACTGCACGGCCTCCTCGATCAGCTCGGAGACCTCGCGCTCGGTGGGCCAGAGGTCGCGCAGGTAGACCTCCTGGCCGTCCTTGTCGGTCCCCAGCGGATCGTTGAGGAGGTCGACGTCCATCGTCCCGGCGAGCGCGTAGGCCACGCACAGCGGGGGGGAGGCGAGGTAGTTCATCTTGACGTCCTGGTTGATGCGCCCCTCGAAGTTGCGGTTGCCCGACAGGACCGAGACCACGGCCAGGTCGCCCCGGTCCACGGCCTGGGAGATCTCCGGCGGCAGCGGGCCCGAGTTGCCGATGCACGTCGTGCAGCCGTAGCCGACCAGGTGGAAGCGCAGCGCCTCCAGGTACTCGGTCAGCCCGGAGCGGTCCAGGTACTCCGTGACGACCTTGGAGCCCGGGGCCAGCGACGTCTTGACCCACGGCTTGACGTCCAGGCCGCGCTGCACGGCGTTGCGGGCCAGCAGCCCGGCGCCGATCATCACCGACGGGTTCGAGGTGTTGGTGCACGACGTGATGGCGGCGATGACCACGTGCCCGTGGTGGAGCTGGAACGTCTCGCCGTCCAGCGTGACCTCGACGCCGCCGCGCTCCTGCGTGTCCACGGCGACCGCGTCGCCGCCGGAGGGCGAGTGCGCGGGGTTTCCCGACGTGTCCTCGTGGCCGGGCGCGCCGTTGGACGGAGGGTCGGAGGAGGGGAAGCTCTCGGCCATCGCCTCGTCGTGCGCGTCGCCCGGGTCGTCCTGCGCGTAGTCGCGCAGCGCCTCGCGGAAGCGGTCCCGGGACTCCGTGAGCGCCACGCGGTCCTGCGGGCGCTTGGGTCCGGCCAGCGAGGGGACGACGTCGCCCAGGTCGAGCTCCAGCGACTCGGAGTAGGTGGGCTCCTCGGAGTCGGCGTCGTGCCAGATCCCCTGCTCGCGGCAGTACGCCTCGACGAGCTCGATCTGCTCGGCCGGCCGTCCGCTGAACTCCAGGTAGCGCAGCGTCTCGCGGTCGATGGGGAAGATCGCGCACGTCGAGCCGAACTCCGGCGACATGTTCCCGATCGTGGCCCGGTCGGCCAGCGGCAGGTTGGGCAGGCCGGGCCCGTGGAACTCGACGAACTTGCCCACCACCCCGTGCCCGCGCAGCATCTCGGTCACGGTCAGGACGAGGTCGGTGGCGGTCGCGCCCTCGGGCAGCTCGCCGCGCAGCTTGAACCCGACGACCTGGGGGATGAGCATGGACATGGGCTGGCCGAGCATCGCCGCCTCGGCCTCGATCCCGCCCACGCCCCAGCCCAGGACGCCCAGGCCGTTGATCATCGTGGTGTGCGAGTCGGTCCCGACCAGCGTGTCGGGGTAGGCCTGGCGACCACCGCCTTCGGCGGCGGTGCCATCGTCACTCACGAACACCACCCGCGCCAGGTACTCCAGGTTGACCTGGTGCACGATCCCGGTGTCGGGCGGCACGACCTTGAAGCCCTCGAAGGCGCCCTGGCCCCAGCGCAGGAAGGCGTAGCGCTCCTGGTTGCGGTCGAACTCCAGCTCGGCGTTGCGCTCGAAGGCGGCGTGGGTGCCGAAGACGTCGACCTGGACCGAGTGGTCGATCACCAGCTCGGCGGGGACGAGCGGGTTGATCCGGCCGGGGTCGCCGCCCATGTCGGCCATCGCGTCGCGCATGGCGGCCAGGTCGACCACGGCCGGGACGCCGGTGAAGTCCTGCATGAGCACGCGCGCCGGCGTGAAGGCGATCTCGTCCGACGGCTCGGCGCTCGCGTCCCAGCGGGCCAGCGCCTCGACGTCCTCCCGGCGCACGGACACGCCGTCCTCGGTGCGCAGCAGGTTCTCCAGCAGGATCTTCAGGCTGAACGGGAGCCGCGCGACGTCGTAGCGGGCCTGCAGCGCGTCGAGGCGGAAGATCTCGTGCTCCCGGTCTCCCACGCGCAGCGTGTCGCGGGCGCCGAAGGAATTCTCGGACATGTCTCCCAGCCTACCCACAGGGCGTCACGGGCCTGCGGCAGCCCTGTCACGACTCCGTCACAGGGCTTTCCGGGCCCCGGGACCTGATGCATAATGGTCTCATGGACCCGCACCGCATCGACGACCTGATCGAGCGCCTCGACCAGCGCCTCGAACGGATCGACGAGCACATGCTGCGGCAGGAGGGCGTCATCGCCCGCAGCGTTCACGCGCACGAACGCGCCGAGGCGGCCAACGTACGCGCCGAGGCGGCCAACGCACGCGCCGAGGCGGCGCACGCACGCGCCGAGGCGGCGTTCGAGCGCAACAGCGAGATCCTCGACACCGTCCCCAAGCGGCTGGATGACGTGATGCGCGGGTTCGTGGAGACGATGAACGACATGCGCGACGAGATCCGGGCGCAGACCCAGGCGATCCTGCGGGTGCTGGACCGGCTGGACGGCGGGCAGTCCGCCGCCTGAGCGGCCCGGGCGGCGCGTCAGGCCTGCTCGGCCGGGCACCAGTAGGTGGTCCGCCCGCCGATGCGCGCCCGGTGCAGGGGCGTCCCGCAGCGCGGACAGCTGCCGCCCTCGTGGCGGTGCTCGGTGACGTCGCCGGTGTGCGCGCCCCCGCGGCGGATCGTCGTGCGCAGCACCCGGCGGGTCGTGCGCCACAGGTGGTCGAGCTCGCCGGGCTCCAGCGTGCCGGTGCGCCGGCGCGGGGAGATCCGCGCCTGCCAGAGGATCTCGTCGGCCAGCAGGTTGCCCACCCCGGCTATCGCCGTCTGGTCGAGCAGGCGCGCCTTCAGCGGCGCGCGGCCGCGGCCGATCCGCTGGGCGAAGTCGCGCTTGGTCACCTTGGCGGCGTCGGGGCCGACGTGGTCGAGGTCGGGATCCAGCACGGCGCGACCCAGCCGGCGCCGGTCGCGCAGGGCCAGGCGGGCGCCGTCCGCGAACTCCAGCGCGAAGCGGTCCCACGGGCGGTGCGGGGGCTCGTCGATGGCGATCCGGCCCGCCATGCCCAGGTGCAGCCCGAGGTCGGGGCCGTCGTCGCTCGTCTCCACCCACATGAACTTGCCGCGGCGGTGCGCGGCCACGAGCCGGCGCCCGGTCAGCGCGTCGGCGATCTCTCCGGGCGCGTGGGGGCGGCAGACGTAGGTGTCTGTGTCGTCGACCGCGACGATCTCGCGGCCCGTGACGCGCTCGATGGCGCGCCGGGCCCGCTCGGCCTCCGGGAGCTCGGGCATGCGGCGAAGATAGCCGCGGCTAGCCGTAGGTGGGGCGCAGCCCGAGCAGCTCGGACACCGTGACCAGCCGGTAGCCGCGGCGCCTGAGAGTCGAGATCATGTGCGGCAGGGCGGCCAGCGTCTGCTCGCGCGGGCCTCCGCCGTCGTGCATGACGACGATCGAGCCGGAGCGGGCGTTGCCCAAGACGCGCGCGGCGCCCGCTGGACGGCGGGCGGCGATCGCGTCGGCGCCCGGGCGGGCCCAGTCCTGGGGATCGACGTCCCACTGGATCGTGAGCATCCCCAGGTCGCGGGCCTGGCCGATCAGCGTGCCGCTGACCGCGCCGTAGGGCGCGCGGAACAGGCACGGTGTGAAGCCGGTGGCGCGCCGGATCGCGGCGTTGGTGTCGCGCAGCTGGGCGCGGCCACCGCCCGACAGGTTGGCGTGGTTCCACGAGTGGTTGGCCAGCTCGTGGCCCTCGCGCAGCGCGCGGCGCAGGACCGCCCGGCCGCCGCTGACCTGCTGGCCGATGACGAAGAACGTGCCCTTCGCGCCGTGGCGGCGCAGGATGTCGAGCGTGCGCGCGGTGTAGGAGCTGGGGCCGTCGGCGAACGTGAGCGCCACGGCGCGCCGCGAGCGCGGGCCGCTGGTGCGGTAGGAGGCCCCGCGGGCGGCGCAGCCGGTGGGGGTGGGGGGCCGCAGGCGGGCGGCGACCGAGCCGCGGTCGGGGAGGCGGTCGTTGCACTCGGGCCGCGGGGTGGCGCAGCCCGCGGAGTCCGACCACGTCGTGGTCACCGTCCAGGTGAAGCGCCCGACGGCCAGCCCGGCGTCGCGGGCGGCGAAGCGCGCCACGAGCGTGCGCAGGTCGGGGCGCTCGATCGCGGCGGTCAGCGGGCCCGGCGCGCCGCCGGCCGCGGTGACGGTCAGGGCGGGGCCGCGGGTGGGGGTCGCGCCCGCGCACACGAACCGCCGCTCGTCCTGGACGACGATCAGGCACAGCGACCGTCCGCGCCGCGAGGTCATGACGCGCGACGCCCACTGCCCGCCGGTCCGGACCGTGAAGACGACGTCGTCGCCGTCCTGGCGCAGCGTCGCCGACGCTAGGTCCAGGGGCGACAGGGTGGCGTCCAGGCCGTCGGTCGCGGCCTGGGCGGGTGCGGCGGCGAGGAGGGACCCGAGGATGGCGAGCGCGGTGACGGAGGTCCGCAAGGCCGCGGCAGCATACGCCGGACGGCGGATGCCCGCGGGCGAGCGGCTCGAGGGGTGCGAGGGGGCGGGGCGGCGAATGAGCGTCTACCGGGGCGGGACGACGTAGATGCGCTGGTCGCGCAGGGAGCGCCCGCCGCCGGAGTCGGGCGCCGGGCGGTAGACGTCCACGTGGCGCCCGCCGATCGCGCCGCCCGTGTCCTGCGCGCGGAACCAGCCATTGCCGAGCCGGCGCTGGGCGTAGTACGGGATGTAGACCCGGCTGCCCAGCGGGATCACCCGCGGGTCGACGGCGAGCGAGGCGTAGTACGTGAGATCCAGGGACGGGCCGGTGTCGAAGCGCACGCCGGGCAGCGGGACCCAGCGGAGGCCGACGCCGTTGAACCAGCCGCCGGCGTCGAGGGGATACGTGAGGCGGTTGGCGCTGTTGCGGTAGAAGCCGCCGGCGCGCCAGTACACGCCCCGCGCGCAGCCGACGCACGAGCGCCGCCCGAGCCGGTCGACCCACCCGCCGCTGCCCACGGCCTCGATCGAGTAGCGCTTGCCGTCGAGCCCGACGCCGTCGCCCTCCATCGTCAGCCCGCGGGCGGAGTACAGCCAGTCGATCCGGTGCAGGCCGGAGAGCCCCGGCGCGCGGACCTTGTCGCCCACGAACCAGCGCTCGGGGACCGGGTAGTACTCGGTGACCGTCACGCCGCGCACCCACGTCGGCCGGCGGATGCGCGCCGCCGCCCGCGCCGAGGCCGACGCCTTGGCGCCCTGGGCCAGCGCGGCGCGCGCGGCCACGCGATCCACGACCCGCGACCCCGCCGAGGCGGGGACGGCGACGGCGAGCGCGGCCAGGCAGGCGAGCAGGGTGAGCGGGGTCAGGCGCATGAGGAGTACGTATACGTTCCGCGCCGGAGCGCCATTCCTACATGAACACGCCGCACGCTCAGGCGGTGCGGCGTGCCGTCAGTGCTCCAGGACCGCCCCGTCCTCGTAGAGCTTGATCACGCGCACCGTGCCGTCGGGCGCGGCGTCCAGGCACAGCTCGCAGAGGACGCACTCGTCGACGTTGCCCTCCACGATCCGCAGCGTCCCGTCGTCGCTCTGGGCGTAGATGTCCACCGGGCACACCTCGGCCAGCTTGGCCGCCACGGCGGGGTCGCGCGCCACCTCGTCGTCGGCCTCGATGCCGATGAACAGGGCGTCCTGCCTCATGTCGCGGCCCGCTCCGAGATCTTCGACCGCACCAGGTCGGGGATCTCCTCGATGCGCTCGGCGACCACGATCCCCGCGCCGGCGAGCCGGGCGATCTTCTCCGTCGCCGTGTCCTCCTTGCCCTCGACGATCGTGCCGGCGTGGCCGAACGACATCCCGGGCATCTCGTCCATGAACCGCCCGGCCATGAAGGCGACGATGGGCAGCGGGTCGCCGTGGTCGGCCACCCACTGCGCGAGCTGGGCCTCCATGCGCCCGCCGGGCTCGGTGTAGATGACGATCGCCTCCGTCTGCCCGTCGGCCGCGAACAGCGGCATCAGCTCGGCGTAGGAGGAGCCGATGATCGCGTCGCCGCCGATCGAGACGGCCGTGGACTGGCCCAGGCCCGCCGCGGTCAGGGTGGAGGAGATCTCGGTGGTCATCCCGCCGCTGCGCGACATCACGCCGATCGAGCCGGGCGCGTAGGCCTTGGCCGCGTCCTTGGCCGGGCCGCCGATGCCGCCCATCTTCACCACGTCGGGCACGATGATCCCCAGGCAGTTGGGGCCGATGATCCGCGCGTCGTGCATCGCCGCGAACTCGACCATCTGGGCCACGTCGGCCCGGGGAATGCGCTCGGTCACGATGACCACGAGCTTGACGCCGCTGGCCACGGCCTCGATCACCGCGTCCTTGGTGAAGGCGGGGGGGACGGTGACGACCGAGCCGTCGATCGGGCCGCCGTGGTGCTCGACGGCCTGGGCGACGGTGTCGAACACCGGCACGCCGTGGACGTCGCGGCCCAGGCGCCCTGGGGTGACGCCGCCGACGATCCTGGCGCCCGCGCCGTAGTCCAGGCACTCGCGGGTCAAGTTGACCGCCTCGCGGCCGGTGATCCCCTGGACGATGAACGTCGTCCCGGCGTCGACCAGGATCGACATGGCTACCTCCGCGGGGCCTCCGGCCCCGCGTTCTGATGAGGAGGTTCGGCCTCCGGCCTCTCTTGAACGGTCGGGCTCGGCCCGACCTCTTCGGCCGCGCGCCGCGCCGCCTCGTTGAGGGAGACCGTGCGGTCGGCGTAGGGCACGCCGTAGCGCTCGAGGATCTTGAAGCCCTCCTCCTCCCACGCGCCTGGGATGCGGAAGATCGCGATCTTCTCCGCCGGGTCGTGGCCCAGCTCGACGCACGCCTTGATCACCCCGCGGGCCACGATGTCCACCCGGGTGTTGGAGACGATCGACATCATCACGGCGATCTTGTCCACCCCGGGCTTGGACAGCACCAGCTTGGCCAGGCCGCACGCCTTGGCCACGGACGGGTTGCCGCCGATCTCGCAGTAGTTGGCCGGCTTGCCGCCGTGGGCCCGGACGGCGTCGAACAGCGTCAGCGAGCCGCCGCCGGCGCCGATGACCAGCCCCAGGTTGCCGTCGAACTCGGTCACGTTGCCGGCCACGCCGCGATGGTCCTGGGCGTCGACCGCCTCGCCGGCGATCTCGAACTCCGTCGCCTCGCGGGCCTCGCGGGTCTCCTCGTCGCCCACGCCGAGGTCGGCCAGCAGCGCCTTCTGGCGCCCGCGGGCCTCGTTCTCCATCTCCATGTGGGCGTCCACGGCGACGAAGCTGCCGTCGGCCAGCTGGGCCAGCGGGTTGATCTCGGCCAGAGTCATGTCGCGCTCGACGAACAGCTTGGCCAGGCGCGTGAGGATCGGGGTGAGGCGGGTCAGTGCGCGCCCGGTCACCCCGACCGAGGCGATGACCTCCTTGGCCTGGTAGTCGCCGAAGGGCAGGACGTTGGAGAAGTGGGCGCGGCCGACGTGGTCGGGGTGGGTCTCGGCGACCTCCTCGATGTCGATCCCGCCCATGTCGGAGAACAGCATCACCGGCTGCTTGCGCAGGCCGTCCCACACCACGCCGGCGTAGTACTCCTGGGCCACGTCCACGCGCCCGTCGACCAGCACGCCGCGCGGCATGTGGCCGTTGATCTCCAGCTCCAGGATGTCCTGCGCGTGCCTGGCCGCCTCCTCGGGCGCGTCGGCGAACTGGACCCCGCCCGCCTTCATGCGCCCGCCGGTCAGCACCTGGGACTTGATGACGACGGGGCCGGCGACCTCCTCCGCGCGGGTTCGAGCCTCGTCGGCCGTGGTCGCGAAGCCGCCCTTGGAAATGGGGATCCCCGCGCGGCGGACGATCTCCTTGGACTCGTACTCGTAGAAGCGCATCTACGCGGGCTGGAGCTCGTACGCCTCGGCGAGCTCGGGGTCCTTGCGGGCCAGCATCTCCGCCAGGTCGACCATGACCTTGCACTGCTTCCAGGTGGCGTCGTCCTGCATCTTGCCGTCGATCATGTGCACGCCGCGGCCGTCGGGGATGGCCTCGATGACCTTCTTGGCGAACTTGACCTCGTCGGGGTCGGGGGAGAAGACCTTCTTGGCGATGTCGATCTGCACCGGGTGCAGCGACCACGCGCCGACGCAGCCGAGCAGGAAGGCGGCCCGGAACTGGGTCTCGCAGCCCTCGACGTCCTTGATGTCGCCGTAGGGGCCGTAGAAGGGGAGCAGGCCGGCCGACGTGCAGGCGTCGACCATGCGGGCGATCGAGTAGTGCCACGGGTCCTGCTGGGCGGTGGCCCGGGGGGCGTCCGGGTGGTCGGGGTCGGGGTCCTCGATCACGCGGTAGCCGGGGTGGCCGCCGCCCACGCGGGTCGTCTTCATGCGCCGCGAGGCCGCGAGGTCGGCCGGACCGAAGCTCATGCCCTGCATGCGCGGCGACGCCGTGGCGATCTCCTCCAGGTTGACCACGCCCTGGCCGGTCTCGAGGATCGCGTGCACGAGGATCGGCCGGTCGATCCCCGCCTTGGCCTCCAGCTGGGCCAGCAGGCGGTCGACGTAGTGGATGTCCCACGGGCCCTCGACCTTGGGGACCATGACCACGTCGAGCTTGTGGCCGATCTCGGTCACCAGCGTCGTGATGTCGTCCAGGACCCAGGGGGACTCCAGCGAGTTCACTCGCGTCCACAGCTGCGTCTCGCCCAGCTCGATGTCGCGTCCCACCTTCACCAGGCCGGCCCGGGCCGCCTCCTTGCGGTCGACCGGGATCGCGTCCTCGAGGTTGCCGAGCAGGATGTCCACCGTCGGCGCGATGTCGGGAACCTTGGCCACCATCTTCTCGTTGGAGAAGTCCAGGAAGTGGATCATCCGCGAGGGCAGGAACGGGATCTCGCGGACCGGCTCGGGCGCGTCGATGGCCAGCGGCTTGAAGAAGTCTCGCGGGTTGCGCATGGGCGCGGAACCGTACTACTGCGCTCGCGGCCGGGACGGGCCGGTCCGGTCAGAGACGGACGAGGACCAGCGTCAAACGCGCGGTGTACTCCGAGGTGGACGAGACCTCCGCATCTCCGGCGCCGCGAGTGCCGCTCTTGCGACCGCCCACCACGATGCGCCCGACGCTGCGGTCGAACAGCCGCGGCCCCGAGACGCGCGCGCGAACGGGCGCCTCATTGCCGGCCCAGCGCTGGCCCTGCACGAGCGAGCAGTTGGTGAAGGGGTCGTCCGGCGACTGGAAGACGAACGCCCGGCTGATGAAGCGCACCACGAAGTCGCGGCCGACCAGGCGCACCTGCATCTGGTAGCGGCGGGTCCGGCCCCCGCAGTCCGGGCGCTGCCTCGGCGGGGTCGGATAGCAGCCGGCGGGCGTGGCGTAGCCCTCCAGCGTGCTGGACCGGCTGGTTCGCAGCTCCACGGTGAAGTTGCGATAGGCGCCCGCGCCGTAGGAGCCGCCGGTGCGCGTCACCTGGGTGCGCTGAGGGCGAAGGGCCCGGAACGTCGTGCTCTCGCTCGCCGTCCCGGCTGCGCTGAACGTCTCGGTCCTGTCCTCGTTGGGGTCCACCACCCGCTGGCACCCCCGGTGGATCAGCGACCCCGCCGTCTTGTTGCTGCCCTGGAACGTCACGCTGAAGTCGGCCGTCGCGGCAGCGGCAGGCGCGGCGGGAGCAGCCAGCGCGAGGGCGGTGATCGCTGCAAGCGCGAACGGATTGCGCGCGAGCGTGAACCCTCGATGAGCTGCGGTGCGGGGCGTCGACCCAGCGTACCTGAAACCAACGCGTCGGCACCGGACGCCGCGTCATCCGTCGGCCCGAAGCGGGCAGTCCTCGGCCGGCCACAGCTCGGCGCGCATGTGGGCGACCGCATCGGTGGCCACCACGACCTCCAGGTGGCGGATGTAGGCGTCCAGCGCCGAGTAAAGGATGCACTGCTCGGTGACCTGGCCGGTGAGGACGATGCGGCCCACGTCGTCCTGACGCAGCAGGTACTCCAGCGGCGTCTCGTAGAAGCAGCTGTGGCGCGCCTTGACCACGAACTGGGCGTCCTCGTCGGGGACCAGCGGCTCGAGCAGGCTCCCGTGCTCGCCGCCCAGGACCTCCTCCACCAGCTCGGACGGCGACGAATTCCAGCGCCCGAAGTTGTCGTTGACGTAGATCACCGGGACGCCGTCCTCGCGCGCGCGGCCGATCAACCGCTCGATGCTTGGCACGGCGTCGCGGGCGCTCTTGAGGAGCTTCTCCGCGTCCTCGAAGTCGTAGTTGTTGATCATGTCCACGACGAGCAGGGCGGTCTCGGGTGTGGGCACGCGAGGCAGCGTAGTCACTAGGGTTCGCGGCCATGAGGGAGACCGACACGAAGGGCGTCGAGACCGACCAGGCCACCCGCGAGGCCAGCGGCGGACACCCCTACGGCCGCTACCTCGAGGAGTTCGAGGTGGGCGACGTCTACAAGCACTGGCCGGCCAAGACGGTCACCGAGGCCGACGACCACCTCTTCTGCCTGATCACCATGAACCACCACCCGCTGCACATCAACGACGTGTACGCCGCGCAGTCCCAGCAGGGGCGCAACGTGGTGGTCGGCCCGCTCGTCTACTCGCTGGCCCTGGGGATGTCGGTGTCCGACGTGTCGGGCAAGGCGATCGCCAACCTGGCCACCGAGGAGCTCTCCCACCCGGCGCCGGTGTTCCACGGCGACACCCTGTTCGTCGAGTCCGAAGTCGTCGAGAAGCGCGAGTCGCGCTCCAAGCCCGACCGCGGGACGGTCAAGGTGCACACCCGCGTGCTCAACCAGGACGGCGTCCTGGTCGCCGAGTTCAAGCGCGTGGTGCTCGTGCCGCGCCAGAACCCGGGTGAGGCCGCGCCGGCGGCCGAGGAGAACGTCGAGTAGGCGGTGGTCACCGCCGCCCGGAGGCCGGCTCGATCACAGACCGGCGGCAGGATGCCGCCGGGGCTATTCCCCGGCGCAGGGGTCGGTGCCGGGCCGCGAACCGCCCTGGTCGTCGTTGACGCCATCGGCGACCCGGCTGGGCGGCGCGTTCTCGCACTCGCGGGTCGGCGACCCGGCGCCCGGGGTGGCGCCCTGCGGCGAAGCGCTGTCGTCCGAGCCACCGCAGCCGGCGGCGCCCACCGCGGCAAGCGCGAGCGCGAGCAAGAGCGGGCGACGAAGGAACACCACGCCGGCAGCCTACACCCCCCCGAACGTCCCAAAGTGGTCGCCAGAGCCGTCATTGCGGGACGTTCGGCGGGGGGGCGAGGGTTAGGAGGAGCTCGGGGTGCTCGTACACGGCTTGGGAGGGGAGGCGGTGGACGGTCCAACCGGCGGCTTCCCAGCGCGCCTGCTTGCGTGTGTCCTCGCCTATGTCGAGGTGGAAGGGGCCTCCGTCGATCTCGACGATGAGCCGGCGTGACGGCCAGGTGAGGTCGGCCTCCTCACCGGCGATGCGGACGTTCAGCCTCGGCAGCGGTCGTGCCCCGGCCCGGAGGACCTCCAGCGCCCGGACCTCCGCACCGCTGCGTGCGCGCTCGAGCGGCAGGCCGGCGTAGCGCGCCAGCGTGGCACCGAGTCGCGCGGCCCCTCGCCGTCCGCGGTGGCGCCCGAGGCAGTCGGCGAGCTCGGCCGTCGTCGTCAGCTCCAGCCGAATCGCCTCGCGGACCGCCCGCGCGAGCGCGCGCGGGCGGCGACTGCCGGCCAGGTCGAGCAACGTGCGCGGCACCGAGGTGATCGGGATCCCCCGCAGGCGCGCGCGGTCGCCGTCCAGCCGGGCACTGCGGAAGACGAGGACCCCGCCGTGGCGCCGCGGCCCACCCCCACCCGGCCGCGTGATCGTCTCGAAGTCGCGCGGGAAAGACGCGAAGCCCCAGGCGGCGGCCGCGCTCGCGTGGCTCAGCACGCTCCCCGGCGCGGTCAGGGTGGCGCCCATCCAGCGCCCCCATTCGTCGTGCTCGAGCACCGGCGCGACAGCGAATACCGCCGGCTCGACGGCCACGAGCCGCCCCGCGGCCACCCGGTGCGCGATCGCCGAGTCGCTGAGACCGACCGCGCGCAGCTGCGCCCGCGACACCCGATTGAACTGGGCGCCCGCCAGCTCCACCACCCGAACGTCCAGCATCACCCCTCATAGCCCCCAGCGCGGGACGTTCGCCCCTGGGGGGGCGGGATGGGGGAGACTTGGGGGGTGGAGCTCGACGCGGATGTCGCGGTGGTGGGGGCGGGGCTGGCGGGGCTCGTTGCCGCTCGCGACCTGCGGCGGGCGGGGGCCGGCGTGGTCGTGCTGGAGGCGCGCGACCGCGTGGGCGGGCGCACGCTCAACCACGACATCGGCGACGGCAAGGTCGTGGAGGTGGGTGGGCAGTGGGTGGGCCCGACCCAGCACGGGCTGCTCGCCCTGGCGCGCGAGACCGGCGTCGAGACGTTCCCCACCTACGACGCGGGCGAGAACGTCATCGAGTGGCACGGCGAGCTGCGCCGCTACACGGGCGCCATCCCGAACATCAGCCCCGTCGTCCTGGCCGACGTGGCCCAGGCGCAGTTCCGCCTCGACCGCATGGCGCGCGAGGTCCCGCTCGACACCCCGTGGAGCGCGCCCAAGGCCGCGCGCTGGGACGCCCAGACGTTCGAGACGTGGCTGCGCGCGAACCTGGCCACGAAGTCCGCGCGCATGCTGTTCGAGATCGCGACCGAGGCCGTGTGGGCGCAGGAGCCCGGCGACCTCTCCCTGCTCCACGTCCTGTTCTACGCCCACTCCGCGGGCGACTTCGACGCCCTCTTCGACACCGAGGGCGGCGCCCAGCAGGACCGCTTCGTCGGCGGCTCGCAGCGGCTGTCGCTGCGGCTGGCCGAGGGGCTGGGCGACGCGGTGCGGCTGGAGGCGCCGGTGCGGGCGATCGAGCACGGCGACGGCGGCGTGACCGTGCGCGCCGACGGCGTCACCGTCCGAGCGCGCCGCGCCATCCTGGCCATCCCGCCCACCCTGACCGCGCGCATCGCCTACGACCCGCCGCTGCCCGGGCACCGCGACCAGCTCACCCAGCGCGTCGCCCAGGGCACGGTGGCCAAGTGCATGGCCCTCTACGACGAGCCGTTCTGGCGCGCCCAGGGCCTGAGCGGGCAGGCCACGAGCACGGAGGGGCCGGTCCGGGTGACGTTCGACAACTCGCCGCCCGACGGCTCGCCGGGCGTCCTGCTCGGGTTCCTGGAGGGCCGCTTCGCCCGCCAGGCCGGCCTGATGGCGCCCGACGAGCGCAGGGCCGCGGTCGTGGGCACGTTCGCGCGGCTGTTCGGCCCGAGAGCGGCCAAGCCCGACGCCTACGTCGAGCGGCTGTGGGCCGAGGAGGAGTGGACCCGCGGCTGCTACGGCTGCGCGATGCCCACCGGCGCCTGGACGGAGTACGGCCGCGCCCTGCGCGCGCCGATCGGCCCGCTGCACTGGGCGGGGGCCGAGACGGCCACCGTCTGGAGCGGCTACATGGACGGCGCGGTGCAGTCCGGCGCGCGGGCCGCTGCCGAGGCGCTTTCCGGCCTGGACTGAAAGAATCCCCGCCCCGTCAGCGACGCGCAGGAGGCGAGCCGGAGCCTTGAGCACCCCCGACACGACCACGGATGCCCCGACGAAGCACGCGAAGCTCGTCGCGTGGGTGGACGACGTCGCCGAGCTGACCCAGGCCGCCGCGGTCCACTGGTGCGACGGGAGCGCCGAGGAGTACGACCGGCTGTGCGCGTCGCTGGTCGAGTCCGGGACGTTCGAGCGCCTCGACGAGGCCAAGCGGCCCAACTCCTACCTGTGCCGCTCGGACCCGGGGGACGTGGCGCGCGTCGAGGACCGCACGTTCATCTGCTCCGAGGACGAGGACCAGGCCGGCCCCACCAACAACTGGCGCGAGCCCGACGAGATGCGCGCCACGCTGACCGAGCTGTTCCGGGGCGCCATGGCGGGGCGCACGATGTACGTCGTCCCGTTCTCGATGGGCCCGCTGGGATCGGACAAGAGCCACGTCGGCGTGCAGCTGACCGACTCCGCCTACGTCGCCGCGTCGATGCGGATCATGACCCGGATGGGCCAGGCCGCCCTGGACGTCATCGGGGAGCACGGGGACTTCGTCCCCTGCCTGCACTCCGTCGGGGCGCCGCTGGCCGAGGGCGAGGACGACGTGCCGTGGCCGTGCAACGCCGACAACAAGTACATCGTCCACTTCCCCGAGACGCGCGAGATCTGGTCCTACGGCTCGGGCTACGGCGGCAACGCCCTGCTGGGCAAGAAGTGCTTCGCGCTGCGCATCGCCTCGGTGATGGCGCGCGACGAGGGCTGGCTGGCCGAGCACATGCTGATCCTCAAGGTCACCTCGCCCGAGGGCGCGGTCAAGCACATCGCCGCGGCCTTCCCGAGCGCCTGCGGCAAGACCAACCTGGCCATGCTCATCCCCACGCTGGAGAACTGGACGGTCGAGACGATCGGCGACGACATCGCGTGGATGAAGTTCGGCGACGACGGCCGCCTGTACGCGATCAACCCGGAGGCCGGGTTCTTCGGCGTCGCGCCCGGCACCGGCGAGGACACCAACCCCAACGCCATGGCCACCCTGGCCGAGAACTCGATCTTCACCAACGTGGCGCGCACCGACGGCGGCGACGTGTGGTGGGAGGGCATGACCGACGACCCGCCCGCGCACGCCATCGACTGGAAGGGCGCGGACTGGACGCCGGAGTCCGAGACGCCCTCCTCCCATCCCAACGCCCGCTTCACCGCGCCCGCGGCCCAGTGCCCCTCGATCGCCCCGGAGTGGGAGGACCCCTCCGGCGTCCCCATCGACGCGATGCTGTTCGGCGGGCGCCGGGCCACGGTGGTCCCGCTGGTCACCGAGGCCTTCGACTGGGAGCACGGCGTCTTCATGGGCTCGACCATGGCCTCGGAGAAGACGGCGGCGGCGGCCGGCACGGTGGGCGACCTGCGCTTCGACCCGATGGCCATGCTGCCGTTCTGCGGCTACCACATGGGCGACTACTTCGGGCACTGGCTGAGCGTCGGCCAGGCGGCGCAGGACGCGGCCAAGCTGCCGCGGATCTTCTACGTCAACTGGTTCCGCAAGGACGACGACGGGCGCTTCATGTGGCCCGGCTTCGGCGAGAACTCCCGCGTGCTGGCCTGGGTGTTTCGCCGCTGCGACGGCGACGCCCCGGCGCGCGAGACGCCGATCGGGCTCGTTCCCGCCGAGGGCGCGCTGGAAGTCGAGGGACTGGACGTCTCGCCGCAGGCTCTGGAGGCGCTGCTGCACGTGGACCCGGAGGAGTGGAAGGCCCAGCTCCCGCAGGTCCAGGCGCACTTCGCCACGTTCGGAGATCGGCTGCCGCCGGCGCTGCGCGAGCAGCTCAGCGCGCTCGAGCGCCGGCTCGCCTGATCAGGGACAGGCGGTCAGGTTCGACAGGCCGAGGATGCCCAGGGCGGGGTCGCCCGTGACCAGTCCGGCGGTCGAGCACAGGTAGAGCACGTCGCTCTGCGACTTCTCGAACTCCTCGCGCAGGGCGCTGAGCTGCGTCTGGAGGTCGACCGGTCCCACCGTGCCGATGCTGTCGGCAAGCGTGGAGACCTGCGACGACAGGGCGTTCACGTCGACCGACCCGACCAGCGTCTGGAGCGTGGCCAGCCCGCTCAGCGCGTCGGCGAGGGCGCCGGGGGCCACGCCGGTGAGCAGCTGCTGGATCTCCGTGGTGCTCGCGGTGATCTGCGAGATCTGGTTGGTGACCGACTGCAGCTGGGTCTCGAGCTGGCTGATGCGCTCGACAAGCTTGGTGATCTCGGCGCCCACCACTCCGTCGAGCGAGGCGAGCTGCGCCTGCAGCCCGGCCAACGCGGAGCGCAGGTTGTCCAGGTCCGCGCGCATCGCGGCCATCTGGCTGCGCAGATCGGCGAACTGGGTCAGCACGTAGCCGGTGAGGCTGCCAACGTAGCCGTAGAGGGCCGTCAGCTGGGCCTGGAGCTCGGCGGCCGACAGCGCGGTGCCGCGCCGGGTCAGGCGGAACGTGGACGCTCCGGCGTTGAAGAACGGGTACGGGGCCCGGCGCGTTGCGGCGGTCACGCGGACCGGCGCGCTGAAGGCGTCGCCGGGGCGCAGGTTGGCGAGCGGCACCCGCTGGTTGCCCGGCGCGCGAACGAGCGCCGTCCGGGGGACCTTGATCAGAGCGAGCGGGCCGCGCAGCTTGGCGCGGCGCCGGGACGCGGCGTCGAGCAGGACGGGGACACCGGTGCGGGTGCCCAGCGGAATGGCTGCGCCGAGGACCTGCCCGCTGAGGGTGCGGACGACGTACCGCGGGTTGGGCTTGCGCTTCGCGCCGAGCGCCGCGGTCGGGAGGATGGTGAGCAATGCGACGAGCATCACCACCGTGGTTCGGGCCGTGAACCTCATGGTGAAGCTGGGATCGTCCGTTCCGCAGAGTCTCTTGAGCGGAACGGACAGATGTTGTAGCCGTGATGACCGCGGGGCGCGGCCAGTCGGGTGAGCGTCTAGGCTGGACAGCCTCCGAGATGTGCCGACAGGTTCGGTTCATCTCGTTTCCATCTTGCGGGCAGCGTAGACGAGGTCTGCGGGGATTTGGCCGTTGGTGAGGCGGCCGTGGTGGACGCGGTCGTTGTTGTAGAAGTGC
>DATLOP010000153.1:0-4838 GCA_035536255.1 Solirubrobacteraceae bacterium | reverse complement strand
GCCGCAGCGTAGCCGCCCTGGATCGTGTCGCCGCGCACCTTCCCGTGGTCCACGACGGCCTGCAGCGTGGCCTCCGGCATCGTGTTGACCGTGTCGGGCGCGACCAGCTCGTCGACGTACATGGTCGCCGCGTACTTGGGGTTCTTGACGCCGGTGGACGCCCACAGCGGGCGCTGCACGGGGGCGCCGGCCTCGCGCAGGGCGGCGAAGCGCTCGCCCTGGAAGACCTCCTTGAACCTCAGGTAGGCCGAGCGCGCGTTGGCCACGGCGGCCGTCCCCTGCAGGTCCTCGCGGCCCAGCCCCTCCAGGCGCTTGTCGACCTCGGAGTCCACGCGCGAGACGAAGAACGAGGCCACGGAGTGGACGTCCAGCGACTGGCCCTCCTCGTGGCGGCGCTCCAGCCCGCGGATGAACGCCTCGGCCACCCGCGCGTAGGCCTCCACCGAGAACAGCAGCGTCACGTTGACGTTGATCCCCTCGTAGATGGCCTGCTCGATGGCCGGGATCCCCTCGTCGGTGCCGGGGATCTTGATCATCACGTTGGGCCGGTCGAGCTCCTTCCAGTAGCCGCGCGCCTGCTCCAGCGTGGCCTCCATGTCGCGCGCCAGGCGCGGGTGGACCTCCAGCGAGACGAAGCCGTCGGTGCCGCCCGTGGCGTCGTGGACGGGGCGCAGGACGTCGGCCGCCATCTGGACGTCGGTGATGGCGATGCGGTCGTAGATGGTCTTGGCGTCGAGCCCCTCCTTGGCCATCGACTCGAGGTCGGAGTCGTAGTCGTCGGACCCGAGGATGGCCTTCTCGAAGATCGCCGGGTTCGACGTGACGCCCCGCAGGGAGGACTCGTCGATCAGGCGCTTGAGCTCGCCGCCCTCGATGAGCGTGCGGCGGATCTGGTCCAGCCACACGGCGGTGCCGGCCTCGGTTAGCGCCTGCAGGCGCGGGTTGACCTGGGCCTGCGTGCTCATCGCCCCACCACCTTCCTCGCTCGCTCCACCACGTTCTCGGGCGTGAACCCGAAGTGCTCGTACAGCGCCTTCTGCGGGCCCGACGCGCCGAAGGACTCCATGCCGATCACGTCCCCGGCGTCGCCGACCCAGCGGTGCCAGCTCAGCGGGCTCGCCGCCTCGACGGCCAGGCGGGCGCGGCAGCCCGGCGGCAGGACGCTGTCGCGGTAGGCCTGGTCCTGCGCCGCGAAGGTGTCCATGCACGGCACCGAGACCAGCCGCGTGGCGATCCCGTCGGCCTCCAGCAGGTCGGCCGCGGCGTTGGCGATGTGGACCTCCGAGCCCGACCCCATCAGGATCAGGTCCGGGTCCGAGCCCTCCTTGTAGGAGTCGCGCAGCACGTAGGCGCCCCGGACGATCGCGTCGCGGGGCACGCCGGCCGGATTCCACGTCGGGACGCCCTGGCGGCTGAGCGCGAAGCACGTCGGCGTCTCGGTCGAGTTGATGGCGAACTGCCAGGCCAGCGCGACCTCGTTGGCGCCCGCCGGGCGCACGAGGTTGCAGTTCGGCGTGGCCCGCAGCTGGAGCAGCTGCTCCACCGGCTGGTGGGTCGGGCCGTCCTCGCCCAGACCGATCGAGTCGTGGGTGAACACGAAGATGCTCGGGAGCTTCATCAGCGCGGCCAGGCGGATCGCGCCCTTCATGTAGTCGCTGAAGATGAGGAACGTGGCGCCGTAGGCCCGGAGGTAGTGCAGGCTCAGCCCGTTGACGATCGCGCCCATGCCGTGCTCGCGGATCCCGAAGTGCAGGTTGCGCCCGCCGTAGCTGCCGCGCTCCACGCTCTCGGCCTCGTCGATCAGGGTCAGCGTCGAGGGCGCGAGGTCGGCCGACCCCCCGACCAGCTCGGGGACCTCCTTGGCCGCCCACTGGAGCACCTGGTTGGAGGACTTGCGGGTGGCCACCATCCCGGTGTCCACGTGGAACTTGGGCACGTCGCGGTCCCAGCCCTCGGGCAGGCGGCGCTCGAGGATCCGCGTCAGCTCGGCGTGCGCGTCGGCGTCGGCGGCCTTCAGGCCGTCCATGCGCTCGGCCCATTCCTCCTCGGCCGCCTCGCCGCGCTCGCGCAGCGTGGCGAAGTGCTCGAGCACCTCGTCGGGGACGTGGAACGTCTCGTCGGGCGGCCAGCCGTAGGCCTGCTTGGTCAGGCGGATCTCGTCGTCGCCCAGCGGCGAGCCGTGGGCGCTCGCCGTGTCCTGCTTGTTCGGCGCGCCGGGCGCGATGTGCGTGCGCACGACGATCAGCGACGGGCGGTCCTCCACGGCCTTGGCGCCGGCCACGGCCTGCTCCAGGCGGTCGAGCTCGATGTCCTCGCCCAGGTTCTGGACGTGCCAGCCGTAGGCCTCGTAGCGCCCGGCCACGTCCTCGGTGAACGAGAGCTCGGTCTCGCCCTCGATCGAGATGTGGTTGTCGTCCCAGAACGCGATCAGCCGCCCCAGCCCCAGGTGGCCGGCCAGCGACGACGCCTCGGCCTGGACGCCCTCCTGCATGTCGCCGTCCGAGGCGATCGCGTAGGTGTGGTGGTCCATCACCTCGTGGCCGTCGCGGTTGAAGCGCGCGGCCAGCATCCGCTCGCCCAGCGCCAGTCCGACGGCGGTCGCGATCCCCTGTCCCAGCGGGCCCGTCGTGGTCTCGATCCCGGCGGCGTGGCCGTACTCCGGGTGGCCGGCGGTCGGGCTGCCGAGCTGGCGGAAGTTCTTGAGGTCGTCGAGGGTCAGCCCGTACCCGCACAGGTAGAGCATCGAGTACAGGAGCATCGACGCGTGGCCGGCGCTTAGGACGAAGCGGTCGCGGTCGGGCCACTCGGGGTTGGCCGGGCTGTGCTTCATGACGCGCGTGTAGAGCACGTAGGCCAGCGGGGCCAGCGCCATCGGCGTGCCGGGGTGGCCGGAGTTCGCCTTCTGGACCGCGTCCATCGACAGAGTCCGGATCGTGTTGACGGCGAGCTGGTCCAGCGCCTGGCGGTCGGTCGTCTGCGTGCTCATGCTCCCCCTCGTGGGTTCTCCTGCCCTCAGCGGCCAGCCTATACGCGCCTGCATACCCGGCGCGATGGGTTAGTGTCGCCGCATGTCCGCGATCGAGACCGTCCACGTCGGCAGGCTTCCCTTCGAGCGCTTCGAGTCGGTGATGCCGGCCGACCGCTACGCCGAATTCCGCCAGGCGGTGGAGCGCGCGCGCGACCTGCTCGCGGGGCGCGTGGTGTGGAACGTCAACTCCACCTCGCGCGGCGGGGGCGTGGCCGAGATGCTGGTTTCGCTCCTCGCCTACGCCAACGGGGCCGAGGTCAACGCGCGCTGGGAGGTGATCTCCGGCACCGACCCGTTCTTCGCGCTGACCAAGCGCATCCACAACAACCTGCACTCCTCGCCGGGCGACGGCGGCGACCTCGGCGAGGCCGAGCGGCGGATCTACGAGGAGGCCCTGAGGCCGAACATCGAGGAGTTCGTCGCGATGGTCTCGCCGGACGACATCGTGATCGTCCACGACCCCCAGCCGGCGGGCCTGATCGCGCCGCTCAAGGAGAAGGGCGTGGCGGTCATCTGGCGCTGCCACGTGGGGATCGACGTCCCGTCCGAGCTGTCGCGCCGCGCGTGGAACTTCCTGCGCCCGCTGGTCGAGCCGGCCGACGCCTACGTCTTCTCGCGCAAGCAGTTCGCGTGGGAGGGGCTGGACGACGACAAGATCGAGCTGATCGCCCCGGTGATCGACGCCTTCTCGGCCAAGAACCAGGAGCTCTCGCCCGAGAACGTGGCCGCGATCCTCGAGGCGACCGGGCTCCAGGAGGCGGGCGACGCCGGCGGCGAGGCGTGCTTCCTGCGCGAGGACGGCTCGCCCGAGCGCGTGGTGCGCCGCTGCACCGTGTGGGAGGGGCGCCCGCTGCAGGCGTCGGACCCCGTGGTCCTGCAGGTCTCGCGCTGGGACCGCCTCAAGGACCCGATCGGGGTGATCCAGGGCTTCGTCGACCACGTGCTGCCGGTGACCGACGCCCACCTCGTGTACGCGGGCCCGGACGTGGCCGCCGTGGCCGACGATCCCGAGGGCAAGGAGGTCCTGGACGAGGCGATCGCCCTGTACGAGGGACTCTCGCCCGAGGCCCAGGAGCGCCTGCACCTGGTCGCGGTCCCGATGGACGACCTGGAGGAGAACGCGGCCATCATCAACGCGCTGCAGCGCCGCGCCGCCATCGTCGTGCAGAAGTCGATCGCCGAGGGCTTCGGGCTGACGGTAGCCGAGGGGATGTGGAAGGCGCGGCCGGTGGTGGCGACGCGGATCGGCGGGATCCAGGACCAGATCGAGGACGGCGTGTCCGGCGTGCTGCTGGACGACCCGCTCGACCTGGCGGCCTACGGCGAGGCGGTGGCCAGCCTGCTCCAGGACCCCGACCGCGCGCGCGCGATGGGCGAGGCGGCCCAGGAGCGCGTCCGCGGCGAGTTCCTCGCCGTTCGCTCGCTGATGCAGTACCTGGTCCTGATCGACAAGATCACGAAGTAACGCCCTCACGGACCCGCGCCCGCGCCGGCCATCTCGTCCCAGCGGTTGCCGTTAACCCCCCATGTCGGGGTTAACCGCAACCGGTGGCTCAGCGGGCGGCGTGCAGGACGTCCATGGCGCGCAGGCCGGTCTCGGCCTCGGGGACGCCGGGACCGACGCGGACCCGCAGGACGGCGCCGCCCAGGCGCCGGCCGGTCTCGCGCAGCTCGTCCACGAGCGGCCCGATGCGGTCGGTGGGGACGCCGCAGTCGCGCAGGAACAGCCCCGGCCGCTCGCCGCGCAGGTCGTCCGCCGACAGCTCGAGCTCCTCCACCCGGCGCTCGCCCGCGGGGCCGGCGCCGGGCG
>DATLOP010000152.1:0-3525 GCA_035536255.1 Solirubrobacteraceae bacterium | reverse complement strand
CAGGCCCCAGTTCTTGCCGAGCACGTCCACGATGCGCTTGGTCTCGCCGGGCTGGAGGTTGACGCGCACGGGGGTCTCGGCGCCGCTCACGCCCGTGCCGACGAAGCTGATGTCCGCGGCGATCGCCTGCGCCGACGGGTTGAAGAGCACCAGGTCGCTGACCCAGAGGCTGTCGTTGAGGGCCGCCTTGCTCATCACCCCGACGAAGAACTGCTCGGGCTTGCCGCCGGGGCCGCCGAGCTGGAACGAGGGGTCGCCGGTGCCGACGCGGACGTTGGTGCTGTAGGCGACCAGCGGCCCGCCGGAACGCGTCTCCACCTCCACCATGTAATCCGTGGTGTTGGTCACGCCCAGCTCCCGGATGTTGGTGAGCCGGAACACGCGCATGCCGTAGCGCGAGAGCTTGATCGGCACGGTCGTGGCGAGCAGCTGGGCCGGGCCGGTGCGCGCGTCGCGCGAGTAGAAGCGGGCCACGTACTCCGCCGGAGCGTCGTTGGGGTTGCCGACGCCGAACTCGGCGGTCCGCTCGCCGTCGTCGCTGAGACCGACGAGGAACTGGACCGTGGGGGTGGCGGCCTCGGTGGCCAAGCCCGCCAGCGCCACGCCGGGAACCAGCTGCCCGAATACGTCACCGGAAGAGATCGTCCGGTTGAAGGAGACGACGTTCGGACGCGGGTCCCCCGGGTCGGGGCTGATGAACAGGAAGCCGACGAGGCCCGAGCGATGGAACAGCTCGTCGACCACGTCGCCGAGGTAGCGCGTCTCAGACGGCGCCAGGGTGAGCTTCGCGGTCGGCGGGCTCGTCTCCGCGAGGCCCTGCTTGCGGAACTCCACCGTCAGGTCGGTGGGCGTGGTCCCCGGGTTGTAGAGGAACAGGTCGCTGCTCTGGACGAGCTTGACCTTCGCGTCGGCCCGGCTCTGGCTGATCCAGGGCACGACGACGACCTGGCTCGGCGGCAGGCCGCTGACGTTGAAGTTCTTCTGCTCGCTGTCGCTGACCGTCCCGTTGGTGACCGTGAGCTTGACCGTGTACGAGCCCGCCGCCGACCACTTGTGCGTGGGGTTGGCCTGGCTCGACGTCTTGCCGTCGCCGAAGTCCCAGGTGCGGCTGCTGATGGTCGTACCCGAGGCGGTCGAGGCGTCCTGGAACTGCACCGTCTGGCCCGCCTCGGCGTTGCAGAAGGACAGGCCGAGCTCCTGGACGCAGGAGGGGCTGGTGAACGCCGCCGTCACGTTGGCGCCGGTCACGACGACCGTCTTGGTCTCCGTGTCCGTCGGGCAGTTCGCGGAGAGGCAGCCCGCCCGGATGACGTTGAGCTTGACCTGGTAGCTGCCGGGGTTGGCGAAGCTGTGAGTGGCCACGCTCTGGGTCGACGTGACCCCACCGCCGAACTCCCAGAAATAGGCCAGGCTGCCGCCGGTCGAGGAGCTGCCGTCGAAGGTGACCGACTCGCCGGCCCTGGGTGCGCTCGGCGTGAAGCTGAAGTTCGCCTGGGGCCCCGTCGGCGGCGGCGGCGGTGGCGGCGGCGGCGGCGGTGGAGGCGGCGGCGGCGACGTCGGATCCGACACCACGATCGGCGTGTGCGCCTTCTGCTGCGACTCGGCTCCGCGATGGACGGTCAGCGCCGGTGTGAAGGTGCCGCTCGCGCCGAAGGTGTGGGCCACGCTCGCCGGCGGCGCGCCCGTGCCCGTGGAGTTGCTCGAGCCGTCGCCCCACGCGATCGACCAGCTCGTCGGATCGCCGGTGGCCACGATCTGGAAGTTGATCGACTTGCCCCGGTCGGCGGCGCAGCCGGCGCCGAAACAGGTGATCGCCGACCCGGTGCCCTGGAAGGACGTGACCGCAAGCGGCGCGATCTGGTCGATGACCACCGGCTCGGCGCCGCTGGTGAGAGGACCCTCGGCGCAGTTCTCGATCGCGACCGTGACCTGATAGGTCCCCGTGGCCTTGTAGGTGTACTTCCCGTTCGGACCGGTCGCGGGGTCGTTCGCGCGGCAGCGCCCGCCCGTGACCTCGGTGAAGCCGGCTCCGCAGTCGCCCGCGCCGCCGTCACCGAAATCCCAGGTCCACACGGTGGCGCCCTGATCCTCGTCGGCGATCGTCAGCTGCACCGTGCCGCCGAGCACGCTCTGCTCGGTCGGCTTGGCGTCGCCCGTGAAGACGAGGGGCGGCAGGGCCGAGACGTTCACCGTCGTCTGGGCGCCGGCGTTGGGGCCGTTGCCGCTCACCGTAAGGGCGACGGTGTACGAGCCCGGCACGAGGTCGCTGGGTACGTTCCAGATCACCTGGGAAGCGTTGCTGGACGTGAAGCCGGTCGTCGGGTCCGGCCCGGTGACCGACCACGAGTAAGCGAGAGGCGGTTGGCCGGCGACCGCGTTGGCCGTCAGCGTCACGGGCTGGCAGAGGAGCGCGTTGACCGGGTTGGCTCCGACGCTGCCGATGACCGGCGCGGGGGCGAGGATCTGGGTCGTCGCCGAAACCACGGTCGCGCCCGAGCACCCGGTATTCGTGGCGCTGACCGTCTTGGCGCCGACCGTGGACCAGGTCAGGTTGGCGGTGCCCGACGTACCAGCGCCCGTGCCGCCGTCGGTCGTCCACCCCCAACCGCTCGGATCGGGCGTGCACGACGTCGCGGTCGCCGTGAAGACGCCCGGCACGCCGCTGTATCCGGTCGCAGGACCGCTCACCGTGATCTTGGGATCCACCTCGACGATCTTGTGGACGTCGAAGAGCGTCCAGGCCGCGCGGTAGAGGTGGCCATTGGCGACCTTGCCCGCCCTCGGCTGGATCCGGTTGAAACCGGTGCTGCGAGTCGGGTAGTAGTGGCTCCAGTAGCCGATCTGCTTGCCGGCGTTCACGGGATCGGGAATGGTCTGCTGCGGCGTCATCTCCTCGGGGCCGCCCGAGGTGAGGGTCGAGAGGTCGAAGAGCCACTCGCCCTGCGCCGCCTCGATACAGCCGTTGGACGCGGCGAGGTAGAGGTAGCCGGTCCCGTCGCTCCCCTTGGAGTAGGTGACCCAGCGGACGAGGTCCTTGATGTTGGTGGGCCAGACGTTGGACCAGATCTGAGGCGCGCTCGCGCAACTACCGCCGCCGAGGCAGGCGGAGATCTCGTGGATCCTCGCCCCCTTGCCGGTCGGCTGGAAGGCCACGAACTGGCGCCCTTCCTGCTCCCAACCGGCGACGCCGTGGATGGACTCGCCGGCGAAGAGACGGCCGCCGACCAGGTCCACCGGCGCGCTCGGGTTGGTCACGTCCCAGAGCTTGATGCCGGTGGGACCGGGACCGAATCCGCCCGCCTCGTCGAAACCGCTGCTGGCGACGACGATGGTACGGCCACCGCCGGTGGTGAAGCCGTCTACGAAGTTGAAAGCTTCCGCGCCCCCGAGGCGTCGCTGGAACACGCCGCAGCTGTTGCCGCTCGAGCTGTCTTCCAGGCAGCCGGTACCGGAGCCGTAGCGCTCCTTGGCCGCGCTCATGTCGTACATCAGCAGGCCGCTGCGCGGGCCGCCGTCGGAGTTCGA
>DATLOP010000151.1:0-8542 GCA_035536255.1 Solirubrobacteraceae bacterium | reverse complement strand
GCGGACGTCGGAGACGAGCGACGGGGGGAAGAGGCCGTGCTCGACCACGCCCGGGACGGCGGACAGGCGCGCGGCCAGCGCGGCCGGGTCGCCGACCTCGCCGGTGTAGTCGGCGATGACGTTGCCGTCGGGGCTCTCGGGCGTCCCGTCGCGGGGCGCCGCCGGCCCGAGCTCGCGCAGGGTCGCGCGTAGGCCGTAGCGCAGCAGCTCCAGCGGCACCGGCGCCGCGATCGCCTCGACGACCTTGGACGAGTCGGCGATCACCACGAAGCGCTCTGCCGCCGCGGCCACCACCTTCTCGCGCGTGTGCGCGGCGCCGCCGCCCTTCACGAGCCAGCCGTCGGGCGCGATCTGGTCGGCCCCGTCGATCGCCAGGTCGAAGCGCTCGACGTCGTCGAACGGCGCCACGGACAGGCCGAGCTCGCGGGCCGCCTCCTCGGTGCGCGGGGACGTCGCGACGCCGCGGATCGAGACCCCGCGCGCGGCGATCGCCTCGAGCAGGAACGCCACCGTGGACCCCGTGCCCAGGCCCACCAGCATCCCGTCCTCGACGAGCTCCGCCGCCGCCACCGCGGCCGCCCGCTTCTCGCGGTCCGCCCCGGACATCACGCCGCCGCCGTCCTCACGCCGCCGCCTGGTTCCACGCCCACAGCGCCGGGCGGTCGTGCTCGCCGCCGAGGACGCTGAGCGTGGCCGTGGACAGGGCGAAGCGGGCGCCGTCGCGGGCCCCGAGCCCGAGCCAGCGCGCGGCCAGCACGCGCAGGCAGTGGCCGTGGCCGAACACCGCGGCGTCCCCGCCGGCCTCGCGCAGCTCGGCCACCACCGGGTCCATCCGGTCGCCCACGTCCTGCGCGCGCTCCCCGCCCGGGCAGCCGTCGTCGAACAGGTGCCAGCCCGGCCGGCCGGCCTGGATCTCCTTGGTGGTCAGGCCCTCGTACTCGCCGTAGTCCCACTCGCGCAGCGCCTCGCGCACGGCCATCCGGTCGCCGAGCCCGGCCAGCCGGCACGTCTCCAGCGCCCGTTCCAGCGGGCTGGACAGGACGAGCGCGAAGTCGCGGCCGGCCAGCCGGCCCGCCAGCGCGCGGGCCTGCTCGCGCCCGGCCGCGGTGAGCGGGATGTCCGAGACCCCGGTGTGCTGCCCGGACAGGCTCCACTCCGTCTGGCCGTGCCGGGCGAGCACGACGTCATGACCGGTGCGGCCCACGCGGCGCTAGGCGTCCATCGCGTCGTAGGCGTTGCGCTCGACGAGCCCGCGGACCTGGTCCTCGTCCATCCCCGCGCCGGCGTGCTGGTCGGCGAGGTGCGCGGCGACCGCCTCGCGCAGCGCGGCGTCGTCGTCGGCCTGAACCACCTCGCCGCACAGGTTGCACTCGATGACTCGCACGTCACACGCTCCTTGGCTCGAGATCTCTCACCGCACCGCCTCCTGGACGGCCAGCAGCGCCGCCCCGTACACCCCGGCGCGCACGCCGTGGCGCGCCAGGCGGATCGTCGTCCGCTCCCCCACGCCGGTCAGCACGTAGCCCTGCGCCGCGCGGCGCGCCGGCGCCAGCAGCAGGTCTCCGGCCGTGGCCACGCCGCCGCCGATCACGACCTCGTCGGGGTCGAACAGGTTGATCGCGCTGGCGATCCCCACGCCCAGGCGCTCGCCGAGCACGCGCATCAGCTCGCCGGCCTCCGCGTCGCCCTCCTGGGACAGACGGACCACGTCCGCCCCGCTCACCGTCGCCCCCCCGGCGGCCGCGCGGCCCAGGCCGCCGTCCGGGTGGGCGGCGGCCGCCGCCTGGGCCAGGCGGTCCAGCGCGGTGCCCGAGGCCAGCGCCTCCAGCGACCCGGGCTGGGGGAACGTGGGCGCGGCCGGGGGAGCGCCGTCGGACAGGTCGAGCCCGATCAGGATGTGCCCCATCTCCGCCCCCGCGCCGGTGGCGCCCCGAAACAGCCGCCCGTCGAGCACCAGCCCGCCGCCCACGCCCGTCCCCACGGTGAACATGACGAGGTTGGGGCACGTCAGCCGCCCGCCCTCGTGGGCCTCGGCCAGCGCGGCGACGTTGGCGTCGTTGTCCACGAACACCGGCAGCCCCAGCCGCTGGGTCAGCAGGTTGCGCAGCGGGACGCCCTGCAGCGGGACGTTCACGCCGGACTTCGCGGAGCCGGTGGAGAAGTCGACGGCCGACGGGATCCCCACGCCCACCGCCCGCGTGTCCGCGTCGCGCAGGTCCTCGATGACCTCCGCGATCTGGTCGACGAGCTCGTCGGCCGAGCCCTTGCGCGTGGGCTGAGGCGACGGGTCGCCCAGCCGCCCGTCGTCCTCGAGGCGGATGGCGAGGATCTTCGTTCCGCCGACGTCGATCCCGACGAAGTTCACGCGACCTCCAGCCGCTCGGCCGCCGCGGCGTCCATCAGCACGGTCAGCGCGCCCGACTCCGGCGCGACCAGCGAGGCCGGCGTGTCGGGGTCGGGGGTCCCGCCGAAGGCCCGGGCCGCCGCCTCGGCCTTCTCCGCGCCGGTGACCAGGAACACGACCTCGCGCCCCGCGTTGATCGCGGCGAGCGTCAGCGACACGCGCGCGACGAACGGCTCCAGCCCGGCCTCGGGCACGGCGACCACGGCCCGGTCGGTCACGTCGAGCTCGGGGCGCCCGGGGAACAGCGACGCGCAGTGCCCGTCGGAGCCCAGTCCCAGCAGCACCAGGTCGAGCACCGGCAGCGCCTGGTCGAAGGCGGTCCGCAGCCGCGACTCGTAGTCCGCCGCGCCCTCCTCGGGGCCGAGCTCCCCGCGGATGCGCTCGGCTCGCGCCCCGGCCGGGTCGAGCAGCGCCTCGCGCGCCATCCGGTAGTTCGACCGCTCGTCGTCGGGCGCGACGCAGCGCTCGTCGCCGAACCACAGCGTCGGGGCCGACCAGTCCAGGTCCATCTCGGCCAGCCGGGCGTAGGACCGCCGGGGGGTCGAGCCGCCGGTCAGCGCGATGTGCGACCCGGCGCGGACGTGGCCGGCCAAAAGGTCGGCCGCGGCCGCGGCCGGATCGGGGACGGCGCGGATGTCCGGCCCGGCCGTCACGACCGCGGACCGCCGCTGCGCGGGCCGAAGCTCATCCCACCAGGGCGCGGGCCACGTCGAGCGCCGGACCGTAGGTCGGATCGCGCAGCAGCGCCTGGCGGACGCCCTCGCCCAGGATCCCGCCCTCCCCGCGCGACGCGCCGAGCAGCGTCCACGTGGACTCGCGGCCCTTGGGGTCGACGCGGTGGCCGACCAGGCCGCCCGGCCCGCGGTCCAGCGAGATCGACAGGCCGTCCGCCGTCTCGATCGTCACGCCGGCCAGGCCCGGGACGTCCTGGCGCTCCGGCGTCAGGGTCAGCTCGACCTCCTGCCGGCGGCCCCGGCAGCGGCCCTCGAGCACGTCCCCGCGGGCGATCATCGACCCCGGGTCCCAGCCCAGCCGCGAGGCCAGCCACCCGCAGAACAGCAGCGCGGCCGCCGCCGACTCCGGTCCGTGGCGCACGGTCACGCCGGAGATGTGGCCCAGGGCGCCCCGCCACTGCGGCGGGTCGAAGGTGGCCGCCACGCGCTCGCGCCAGGGCGTCGCGCGCAGCCACGCCAGGTCCACCACGTAGGCGCTGTCGCGCAGCGCGGCCACGCGGGCCAGCGCGGCGCGCGGGTCGGGCTCCACCACCGAGTCGGTGAGGACGACGTGGGCCAGCCCGAGCAGGGCGTCGATCGCCTCGTCGTGGCCGTGGGGCGCCCACACCACGGTGATCACCTCGGAGATGATCACGGCGTCGATGATGGTCTTCAGGCCGGCCACGCGGTCCGGGCCCATCCCGAGCTCGAGGCGCTCGCGCACCACGGCGACGTGGCCGGGCGCCGGCTCGCGGTCGTAGGTCAGCAGCGCCGTGGCGTCCAGCGTGCGCTTGTCGCGCTCCACCGAGCACAGCACCGTGCGCGAGGCGTGGTAGCGGCCCACCGAGTCCAGCCGGTTGGCGATCTCGCCGCGCCAGTCGCGGTCCACCACGGCCACCAGGTTGAGCACCCGCGCCGGCACGAACCCCGAGTGCTCGGCCGCGCGCTTCATCTCCAGCTCGCGCACCGCCGCCTCGATCGCCGCCGGCGTCGTGTCCTCCGCGGCCCAGACGTCCTCGGTCACAGGGGCCGCCAGGCGCGACCCTCGCGGGCCAGCAGCTCGTCGGCCTCGGCGGGGCCGTCGCTCCCGGCGGGGTACTGCGCGACGTCGCCCCTGTCCTGGCTCCACGCCGCGAGGATCGGGTCGATCACGCGCCACAGCCCGTCCACCTCGTCGTTGCGCGTGAACAGCGTGGCGTCGCCGCGCATGGCGTCCATGATCAGGCGCTCGTAGGCCTCCGGCGACTGCGACAGGAACGTCGTCCCGTAGTGGAACTCCATGTTCACGGGGCGGATGCGCATCCGCGCGCCGGGGATCTTCGCTCCCAGCGACAGCGAGACGCCCTCGTCGGGCTGGACGGTGAGCACGAGCTGGTTGGGCTGCACGCCCAGCGACCCGCCGGCCTGGAAGGCCAGGTGCGGCACCGGCTTGAGCTGGACCGCGATCTCGGTCACCTTGCGCGCCAGGCGCTTGCCGGTGCGCATGTAGAACGGCACCCCCGCCCAGCGCCAGTTGGAGACCTCCAGGCGCAGGGCGGCGTAGGTCTCGGTCTTGGAGTCGGGCGGGACGCCGTCCTCGTCCAGGTAGCCGGCCACCTGCTCCCCCGCCTCGCGCCCCGCGCCGTACTGGCCGCGCACGGCCATCGTCGCGACCTCCTCCACCGTGGGCGTCCGGATCGCCTCGATCACCTTGACCTTCTCGTCGCGCACCTGGTCGGCCTCGAAGGACGTCGGCGGCTCCATGCACACGTTGGCCAGCAGCTCCATCATGTGGTTCTGCACGAGGTCGCGCAGCGCGCCCGCGTTGTCGTAGTAGCCGGCCCGCGAGCCGATCCCCATGTCCTCGGCCGCCGTGATCTGGACGTGGTCGATGTAGTTGCGGTTCCACACCGGCTCGAACATCGTGTTCGAGAACCGGAAGGCCATGATGTTCTGGACGGTCTCCTTGCCCAGGTAGTGGTCGATGCGGAAGACCTGGTCCTCGCGGAAGACCGACAGCACCTCGTCGTTGAGCCTGCGCGCCGTGGCCAGGTCGTAGCCGAACGGCTTCTCGATCACCACGCGCACCTCGGCGCCGGCCACGCGGTCCAGGCCGTGCTCGCCCAGCGCCTGGACGATGACCGGGAAGAACTCCGGCGCCGTGGACAGGTAGAAGACGCGGTTGAAGGTGATCCCCGCCTCCTCGTCGTAGGCCGCGAGCACCTTCGCCAGCTCGGTGTAGACGTTGGGGTCGTCGAACGTCCCGGCCACGTAGCGCGCGCGCTCGAGCAGCGCGTCCATCAGCTCCGGCTTGGGCGGCGTGCGCGAGTACTGCTCGATCGACTCGCGCATCTCTCCGACGAAGTCCTCGTCGGGCTTCTCGCTGCGCGAGGAGCCGACCAGGTTGAAGCGCTCGGGCAGCTGCCCCTCGTGGGCCAGGTTGTAGACGGCGGGCAGCAGCTTGCGGTGGGCCAGGTCGCCGGTCGCCCCGAAGATGACCAGCGTCGTCGGGTGGACGGGGAGCCGCTCGAGCCCCTCGACCAGCGGGTTCTCGACTTCCGGGGCCGTGGCCACGGCTAGCCCGCCTTCTTGACCGCGTGGCCGCCGAACTGGTTGCGCAGCGCCGCGTTGACGCGCGCCGCGAAGTCGCCCTGGCCGCGCGACGCGAACCGCGCGTACAGCGACTCGGTGATGACCGGGACCGGGACGCGCTTGTCGATCGCGTCCTCCACCGTCCAGCGGCCCTCGCCGGAGTCCTCGACGTAGGGCTCCAGCGCCGCCAGGTCGTTGCCCTCCTGCTCGAAGGCCAGCGCGGCCAGCTCGCACAGCCACGAGCGGACGACCGACCCCTGCATCCACAGGTGCGCGATCTTGGCGTTGTCGAGCTCGTACTCGCAGTGGTGGAAGAGCCCGAACCCCTCCGCGTAGGCCTGCATGATCCCGTACTCGATCCCGTTGTGGACCATCTTCACGTAGTGGCCGGAGCCGGTCGGGCCCATGTGCCCCCAGCCCGGCCCGTGCTCCTCGGTGGTCGGGGGCGCCAGCACGTCGAGGATCGGGGACAGGCGCTCGACCGCCTCGTCGGGACCGCCGACCATCATGCAGTAGCCGACCTGCAGGCCCCACACGCCGCCGCTGGTCCCCACGTCGAGGTAGTCGATCCCCTGGCCCGAGAGCTGCTCGGCGCGCGCCTTGTCGTCGGTCCAGCGCGAGTTGCCGCCGTCCACGATCGCGTCGCCGGGCTCCAGCAGCCCGGCCAGGGCGTCCACCGTCTGCTGCGTGGGGTCGCCCGCCGGGACCATGATCCACACCGTGCGCGGCGCGTCGAGCTTGGACACCAGGTCCTCCAGCGAGGACGCCCCGGTCGCCCCATGGCCCTCCGCCTCGCTCACCGCCCCCTCGTTGAAGTCGAAGGCCACGACCTGGTGGTCGGAGTCGCGATGGATGCGATGGACCATGTTCCCGCCCATCTTCCCGAGGCCGACGAAGCCGAGTTGCATCTGGTCTAGCCCTCCTTGATCTTGGCGGTCAGGGCGTCGAGCGCCTCGGCGGGGTCGCCCTCGAGGCGCACGCGCGCGGCCGGGAGGCCGTGGTCGTGCAGCGTGTCGAGGTCGCCGATGGCCGCGGCGTTCTTGAGGGTCCCGAAGGTGTAGGGCTCGCCCGGGACGTCCACGTCGTCCAGGCCGTCGTGGACGAGCTGCAGGAAGGTCCCGGTCTTCGGGCCCCCCTTGTGCATCTGGCCCGTCGAGTGCTGGAAGCGCGGCCCGTAGCCGAACGTGCTGGCGCAGCGGGTGCGGGTCAGGATCGCCGCGCGCAGCCGGCCCATCGCCTGGTCGAAGCGCGCGCTGGGGGCCAGGTAGCCCAGGACGGCCACGTAGCGCGGCGGCTCGGCGCCGGCGAGCAGCTCCACGGCCGCGGCCGCGTCGCCCTCCTGCACGTCGGGCAGCGACCCCGACTCGCGGAAGGCCGCGAGCACCTTCTCGGTGTTGTCCTTGGCCTCCTGGACGTTGGGCTGGTCGAACGGGTTGACCCCGAGGACCCACCCCGCCACGGCCACCGCGAACTCGGCGAAGAAGAAGATCCGCCCCAGGTCGGTCGGGCCGTGGACGGACAGCGTCACCGTCGGATGGCCGGCCTTGGCCAGCGCATCGACGCGCGCGTCCAGCCCCTCGTCGGGGTCGTCGGCGTTGCGCAGGTAGGCGAACAGCCGGTCGTCGCCGTAGCTGCCGGGGTCGGCCAGCGGCTCGTCGGCCACCGGCAGCACGCCCCTGCCGTCCTTGCCCAGCGACTCGGCGACCAGCTGCTCGGCCCACAGGCCGAAGGACGAGATCGGCTCGGACACGACGAACGTCAGCTTGTCGCGGCCCTGCAGCGCCGCCTCGCCGGCCAGCAGCCCCATCCACAGGCCCGAGTTGCTCGCGGTCGACTGGTAGGAGTTGCAGTTCTGCTCGGCCACCTGCGCGCGGTGCAGCAGCGCCTCGACCGACACGCCCATCAGGGCGGCCGGGACGAGGCCGAAGTACGACAGGACGCTGTAGCGCCCGCCAATGTTCGGGTCGTTCTGGAACACGCGCCGGAAGCCGCTCTCCTCGGCCAGCTTCTGCAGCGGCGAGCCGGGATCGGTGATGGCCACGAAGTGACGGCCCTCGCGCCCGGTCCGCTCGAAGAAGTGCTTGAAGTGCGACAGCGTCTCGATCGTCCCGCCCGACTTCGAGGAGACGAGGAACAGCGTCTTGCCCAGGTCCAGCTTGCCCTCGAGCTCGCGCACCGCGGCCGGGTCGGTGGAGTCCAGGACGTGCAGGCGCAGCGCGCCCTCGAGGTCGCCGAACGACCGGCGGATGACCTCCGGTCCCAGCGACGAGCCCCCCATCCCCAGCAGCGCCACGTCGGTGTAGCCGTCGGACTGGACCTCCTCGGCGAAGGCGCGCAGGTCGGCCGCCGCCTCGAGCATGGTCTCGGAGATCGTCAGCCAGCCCAGGCGGTTCTCGATCTCCGGCGTGCCCTCGGGCGCCCACAGGGTGGGGTCCTTGCTCCAGATCCGCTGGGCCACCCCGTCGGCCACCGCCGTCTTGACGCGCTCGGCCAGCGCGCCCTCCAAATCGGGTGGGATGTGAGCCGAGATCGTCGGCGGGCGGTTGGTCACGACGGCGTCGCGCGCGTCGTCCACGCCCTCGATCAGCGCGTCCATCGCCTCCTCGAACAGGACGATCCCGTCCTCCAGCAGCTTGCGGGTGACGTCCGCCATGTCTACGCCGGCCTCGGCCAGCGCGTCGAGCTCGGCGCTCGGGTCGCGATCCGCGGTGGCGCCGGAGATCTCGCTGCACTCCGCGGCGGCCAGCAGCGTCGGCATCGGCATCGTGTTGACCGTGTCGGGGCCGACGAGGCCGTCGACGTAGAGCGTCTCCGGGTACTGCGGGTTCTTGACCCCGGTCGACGCCCACAACGG
>DATLOP010000150.1:0-45050 GCA_035536255.1 Solirubrobacteraceae bacterium | reverse complement strand
ACTACTTCCGTCTGGCCGACGCCGCGCGCTACGTGGGCGCGCGCTCGCTCGTCGCCTCCACGGCCACGGCGACGCCGCAGGTGGCCGGCGACATCGTGCGCCGGCTCGGGCTGCGCGACCCGGCGCGGGTGACCACCGGGTTCGACCGGCCCAACCTGACCTTCGCCGTCGTCCCGTGCCGGACGGCGGGGGACAAGCGCGCGCGGCTGGCCGCCGCGCTGCGCGAGCCCGGCGCGCTGCCCGCCATCGTCTACGCCGGGACCCGCGCGGGGTGCGAGGACCTGGCCGGGCGGCTGTCCACCGAGCTCGGGGTGCAGGCGCTGGCCTACCACGCCGGCCTGGGCCGGGCCGAGCGCGCCGGCGTGCAGGACCGCTTCATGGGCGGCGAGGTGCCGGTCGTCGTGGCCACCAACGCCTTCGGGATGGGGGTGGACAAGGCCGACGTGCGCACGGTGGCCCACGCCACCGTCCCCGGCTCGATCGAGGCCTACTACCAGGAGGCCGGGCGCGCGGGCCGCGACGGCGCCCCGGCGCGGGCGCTGCTGTTCGCCGAGAAGCGCGACAAGGGGCTGCACGTCTTCTTCATCGAGCGCGCGCGCGTGGCCGAGGCCGACTTCGGACGGCTGGCCGCGGCGCTCGAGCTGCGGGCGCAGTCGGGCCGCTTCGACCTCGACGCGCGCGAGCTGGCCGGGATGGCCGGGTGCGAGCTGGAGCAGCTCGGCGGGCTGATCGGCCACCTGGCGCGGGCCGGCGTGATCCAGCCCTCCCCCTCGGGCCTGGACCGGGTGCGCGGGCGGCTGGTCGCCCCGTTCGACGGGCGCGCGCTGGCCACGTGCCGCACCTCGGCGGGCGACGCCGAGCGCGCGCGCTGGCGCCAGTACCGTGCCGTGTGGGCGTTCGTGGAGTCCACCGAGTGCCGCCGCGCGGCGATCCTGCGCCACTTCGGCGACGCCACGGCCCCCGCACCGAGCGGGCCGTGTTGCGACGCCTGCGACCCGGCCGTGCTGCCGGCGGCCCCGGTCGCGCAGGTGCAGCGCCCCGAGGTCGCGGAGTCGCTGGACGCCGCCATCCTCGACGTCGTCGTCTCCGCCTCGCCGTCGGTGGGCCGTACGCGGGCCGTGGAGATCCTGCGCGGCGGACGCTCGCGCGTCATCCAGGAGAACTCCTACGACGGGCTGCCCGCCTACGGCACGTTCTCGCACCTGACCAAGGACGAGGTCCTGGGCCGCGTCGACGGCCTGCTGGAGGCGGGGACGCTGCGCTCGACCGGCGGCCGGTTCCCCAAGCTGGCGCGGGCGTGAGAGGAGGGGGCGCGCGGGCATGAACGTCGGCGTCCTGGCCTCCGGCGCGGGCACGAACCTCCAGGCCGTCCTCGACACCGTGCACGGCCGCGACGGCATCGCGGTCGTCGCCGTGGCCTCGGACAACGCGCAGGCGCCGGCCCTTGAGCGGGCCTCCGCGCGGGACGTCCCCACGCGGGTGTTCCCGGCGTCCGATCTCGCGGACCGCGAGGCGCGCGACGCCGCGATGGGCTCGTGGCTGGCCGAGCGTGGCGTGCAGCTCGTCGTCCTGGCCGGCTACATGCAGCTCCTCGGCCCCGCCTTCCTCGACCGCTTTCCCCAGCGCGTGATCAACGTGCACCCGGCCCTGCTCCCCGCGTTCCCCGGCCTGGACGCCATCGGCCAGGCGCTGGAGTACGGCGTCAAGGTGTTCGGCGTCACCGTCCACTTCGTCGACGAGGGCGTGGACAGCGGCCCGGTGATCCTCCAGCGCGCCGTGGAGCTGCCGGGCGCGACCGACCGCGACGAGGTCCACGAGCGCCTGCGGCCCCTGGAGCACGAGCTGCTCCCCGAGGCCATCCGCCTGATCGCCCGCGGGGCCGTCTCCCTCGATCCGGCCAACCCCCGTCGCGTGCGGCTCGCTCGATAGGTGTACACCCGACCGCGGCCGCCAGCGCGGCCAGCCGGCTGCAAACCTTCGCCTGGCGGCGTCCTCGGTCGGGTAATGGCGCTGCCATTACCCCTCCCTGCGTCCTGGCCAGCCTCGGTTTTCGCCCGGCTGGCCACGCCGCGACCACGATCGGATGTACTCTCGGCGCGTGGCGGAGACCGCGGTGAGCTCCCACTTCGTGCGCCCCGGCGAGGTGCAGGTGACCCGGGCGCTGCTGTCGGTGTCCGACAAGCGCGGGATCGTCGAGTTCGCCCGCGGGCTGGCCGACCTGGGGATCGAGATCGTGTCCACCGGCGGCACGGCGCGCGAGCTGGCGGAGGCGGGCCTCGAGGTGCGCTCCATCTCCGACTTCACCGGCTTCCCGGAGATCATGGACGGGAGGGTCAAGACGCTGCACCCCAAGCTCTACGCCGGGCTGCTGTGCCGTCGCGACGAGCCGCTGCACCTCCAGGCGGCCGAGGAGCAGGACATCGAGTTCGTCGACCTCGTGTGCGTCAACCTCTATCCGTTCGAGCGCACGGCCGCCCGCCGGGGCGTCGAGGACGCCGAGGTGGTCGAGAGCATCGACGTCGGCGGGCCGTCGATGATCCGCGCCGCGGCCAAGAACCACGAGTTCGCCGCGGTCGCCGTCCGTCCCGAGAGCTACGACGCGCTGCTGGAGGAGCTGCGGGCGGGCGAGCGCCGCCTGTCCCTGTCCACCCGCGAGTCGCTGGCCGGCGAGGCCTTCGCCTACACCGCGCGCTACGACACGGCGATCGCGCGCTGGTACGCCGAGAAGCAGGAGGCGTTCCCGGCGCTGCACGTCCGGGCCTTCGAGAAGGTCCTCGACCTGCCCTACGGCGAGAACCCGCACCAGCGCGCCGCCTACTACCAGCAGGTGGGAGCGCGGATGCACGTGCTATCGATGGTCGCCCAGCACGGCGGCCGGGAGCTGTCGTTCAACAACCTGCTCGACCTCAACGCGGGCCGCCTGCTGATGGCCGAGTTCAAGGTGCCGGCGTGCGCGATCGTCAAGCACAACAACCCGTGCGGGTGCGCGCTGGGCGAGACCGGCCTGGACGCCTACCGCCGCGCCTTCGCGTCGGACCCGACGAGTGCGTTCGGCGGCATCGTCTGCCTCAACCGCCCGGTGGACCGCGAGCTCGCCGAGGCCGTCGTGGAGCAGTTCGCCGAGCTGGTGTTCGCCCCGGGCTTCGACGAGGCGGCGCTGGAGGTCCTGGCCCGAAAGCCCAACCTGCGGATCCTCGAGGACAACGAGCGCCGCGACATGAACCTCTCCGAGCAGGACACCAAGCGCGTGCTCGGCGGGCTGCTGGTCCAGGACCGCGACATGGACCTCGAGGACCGCGCGGAGATGCAGGTGGTCACCGAGCGCCGGCCCACCGAGCGGGAGTGGAGCGAGATGGGCTTCGCCTGGAAGGTGGCCAAGCACGTGCGCTCCAACGCCATCGTCCTGGCCAAGGACCTCGCGACGGCGGGGATCGGGGCCGGGCAGATGAGCCGCGTGGACTCGGTCCGCCTGGCCGTCGAGAAGTCTCAGGCCGGCTCGCTGGAGGGCGCGGCCCTGGCCTCCGACGCCTTCTTCCCCTTCGCCGACGGGCCGCAGCTGGCCATCGAGGCCGGGGTGAGGGCGGTCATCCAGCCCGGCGGCTCCAAGCGCGACCACGAGGTCGTCGAGGCGGCCGACGCGGCCGGCGTCACGATGGTCTTCACCAGCCGGCGCCACTTCCGTCACTAGCCTTCCGCCGCGTGAACGTCGTCTACCTGCGCCGCCGCGCCGTGGCCATCGGCGCCCTGATGGGCCTGGTCCTCGCGCTCGTCGCCCTGGTGCGCGGGGACGCCGGGTCGCCGTTCCCCGGCGTCGATTCGGCGCTCGCCCCGGCCGAGAAGGCCAAGCTGCCCTGGCGCCAGCGCTACGCGTCCGGGTCCGCGGGACCGCTGGACGCCCGGGGGCTGCCCGCCGCGCCGGCCCAGCGCTCCGCCGTCGCGCGCCTCCACCGCCTCGGCCTGCCGATCTACTGCGGCGGCGGGCGCGCGAACTACGCCGCGCTGACCTTCGACGACGGCCCGAGCCAGTACTCCGAGCAGGTCATGGACCAGATGCGGCGCGCCGGGGCCCAGGCCACGTTCTTCATAGTGGGCCGGGTGATCCGCGGCCGCGAGGACGTGGTTCGCGAGCAGGTGCGCTTCGGCGGCGTGGCCGACCACACGTGGACGCACGCCAACCTCCCGACGCTGGGCAACCGCGAGCTGCGCGCCGAGCTGCTCAACACCAAGCGCGAGATCGAGCGCGCGACGCGCGAGCCGGTCACGCTCTTCCGCCCGCCCTACGGCGCGCGCGATGCGCGCGTCGACCGCGCGGTCAGGCGCCTGGGGATGGTCTCCGTCATCTGGGACGTCGACACGCGGGACTCGGCGGGGGCGGGCAGCGCGGAGATCGCCGCCAACGCCGACTCCGGCATGCGGCCGGGCTCGATCATCCTCATGCACGACACCTACGACCGCTCGCTGGCCGCCCTGCCGCAGATCCTCCAGGCGGCGCGGCGCAAGGGCATCCGCCTGGTCAGCGTGCCCCAGATGCTCGCGCTGGACCCGCCGTCGGAGGCCCAGGTGCGCGCGGGGGGCGAGGGCTGCGGCGACGAGCGCGAGCGCTTCCAGGTTGAGGCCGACGCCACGGCCATGCGCCTGGACGGGCGCTAGCAGGAGTTGGCGGCCCGGCCCCGACGGCCGGGTGCACGGTTCGTTGCGGGATTTGCCGGTCCCTGCCGAAGGTGCGACAAAGCTCACCATGAGCGTCATCCGCACGAACGCGGCGGCCGAGATCCTCGGCGTCAGCCCGAACACGCTGCGCAGCTGGGAGCGGCGCTTCGGCTATCCCAAGCCCCGCCGGACGCAGGGCGGGCACCGCCAGTACGACCTGGCCGAGGTCCAGTCGCTGCGCGAGGCGTTCGCCGAGACGCACAACGTGTCCTCGGCCATCTCGCTGGCCCGCGAGCGCGGCGAGGGCCCCTCGACCGCGGCGCGGCTGCGCGACGCCCTGGCCCGCTTCGACGAGGACCGGGCCAACCGCCTGATGGAGGAGAGCCTGGCCCTGCGCTCGGTCGAGCGCACGGTCGAGGAGCTGCTGCTGCCCGCCGTGGCGGCGCTGCACTGCGAGCCGCCGGGCCCCGACTACCAGTTCGCCTGGCGCTACAGCACGGGCTGGCTGGCCGCGGCGCTGCGCGTCGCCCCGCCCGCCCAGCGGGCCGAGGGCGTGCTCGTCTTCGACGCCGCCGCGCCGTTCGAGGTGGACGGGCTGCACGTGCAGGCGCTCGAGCTCGCGCTGCGCCGCGCCGGGGTCCGCACGCTCGTCCTGCCGGTGGCCGTCGACCCCGCCCGCCTGGGCCGCGCGCTGCGGGCGCTGGACCCGGCCGCCGTCGTGCTCACCGGACGCCCGGCACAGCTCGACGCCTTCGGCCGGCTCGTCTACAGCGCGCGCGGCGGCGAGCGCCGCGTCGAGGTCTTCGACTTCCGGGGTGCCGTGCCCGACACCGGCGCCAGCACCGTCACCCGCCTGGGCGACGGTGCGCTGGGCGCCTGCGAGACGCTGGTCGAGGTGCTGGAGGACCGGCGCCTGGCCGGCGGCAGCGCCGCCGCGGCCCGCGGCTAGCCGCCGCGGGGGCGCGCCGAAATCGGGCGCCTAGAATCGCTGGATGCACCGTCCCGTCGACGCCCGCCCCGACTTCCCCGCGCTCGAGCAGGCGGTCCTCGAGCGCTGGCGCGAGCGCGACGTGTTCCGCGAGTCGGTGCGCCGCCGCGAGGGCGCGCCGGCCTGGGTCTTCTACGAGGGCCCGCCCACGGCCAACGGCCCGCCGGGCGTCCACCACGTCCTGTCGCGGGTGTTCAAGGACGTCTTCCCCCGCTACCGCACGATGCGCGGCTACTCGGTGCAGCGCAAGGGCGGCTGGGACTGCCACGGCCTGCCCGTGGAGATCGCCGTCGAGGAGAAGCTGGGCTTCGAGCGCAAGGAGGACATCGAGCGCTACGGCATCGCCGAGTTCAACCAGCGCTGCCGCGAGTCGGTCTTCGAGTACCTGGAGGAGTGGAACGCGCTGACCGAGCGCATCGGCTTCTGGGTCGACCTCGACCACGCCTACCGCACGCTGGATCCCGGGTACGTCGAGTCGGTCTGGTGGGCGCTGCGCGAGATCTGGGACCGCGACCTGCTCTACGAGGGCCACAAGGTCGTGCCCTACTGCCCGCGCGACGGGACGTCGCTGTCCTCGCACGAGGTCGCGCAGGGGTACAAGGACGTGACCGACCCCTCGGTCTACGTCGCCTTCCCCACCGTGGACGCCGGCGCCCCGCTGGAGCCCGGCGACACGCTGCTGGTGTGGACGACCACGCCGTGGACGCTGGTGTCCAACGCCGCGGTGGCCGTCCACCCCGACCTGCTCTACGTGCGCGCGCGCCTGGGCGAAGAGGTCTACGTCGTGGCCGAGGCGCTGATGGAGCGGGTGCTCGGCGAGGAGGCCGAGCTGCTGGACCGCTTCGCCGGATCCGAGCTGGAGGGCGTGCGCTACGCGCCGCCCTTCCCGTTCCTGGGCGCTGGCGAGTACGGCCCGCGGGGCCACACCGTGCTGCCCGCCGACTTCGTGACGGCCGACGACGGGACCGGCCTCGTCCACACCGCGATCGCCTTCGGCGAGGACGACTTCCGCCTGGGCGAGCGCTACGGCCTCACCGTCGTCAACCCGGTCCGGCCCGACGGGACCTACGACGAGCGCATCGGCCCCTACGCCGGCACGTTCGTCAAGGACGCCGACCCCGATCTGGTGGCCGATTTGCGCGAGCGCGGCCGCCTGTTCCGCGAGGAGCTCTACGAGCACGCCTACCCCCACTGCTGGCGCTGCGGGACTCCGCTGCTCTACTACGCCAAGCCCTCCTGGTACATCGCCACGAGCCGGCTGCGCGACCGCCTGCTGGCGGCCAACGAGACCGTCGAGTGGCACCCCGAGCACATCAAGCACGGGCGCTTCGGGCGCTGGCTGGAGAACAACGTCGACTGGGCGCTGTCGCGCGAGCGCTACTGGGGCACGCCGCTGCCGGTGTGGCGCTGCGAGTCCGATCCCGAGCACGTGCACTGCGTGGGCTCGTTCGCCGAGCTGGCGCAGCGCAGCGGGGTGGAGCTGGAGGACCCGCACCGGCCGTTCGTCGACGAGGTGACGTTCCCGTGTCCCGAGTGCTCGGCGACCATGCGCCGCGTCCCCGAGGTCATCGACGTGTGGTTCGACTCGGGCGCGATGCCGTTCGCCCAGCACCACGCGCCGTTCGAGGACCAGGAGCACTTCCGCGAGCACTTCCCGGCCGACTTCATCTGCGAGGCCCTCGACCAGACGCGCGGGTGGTTCTACTCGCTGCTGGCCATCTCGACGCTGCTGTTCGACGAGGCGCCCTACCGCAACGTGGTCTGCCTGGGCCTGATCCTCGACGAGGAGGGCCAGAAGATGAGCAAGTCGCGCGGGAACACGGTGGCGCCGCGCGACGTCATCGACCGCTTCGGCGCCGACGCGCTGCGCTGGTGCTTCTTCACGTCCAAGCAGCCCTGGGACGGCTACCGCTTCTCGCCGGAGACGATCGGCGAGGGCGTGCGCCAGTTCCTGGTGCAGCTGTGGAACACCTACGCGTTCCACGTCCTCTACGCCAACGCGAACGACGTGGAGCGCGACGCGGGCGTCGCCGGGCAAGCCGAGATGGACCGCTGGATCGTGTCGCGGCTGCACTCCACGTGCGCGGTCGTCGACGAGCGCCTGGACCGCTACGACGCGACGTTCGCCGGCCGCGCCATCGAGGCGTTCGTGGACGAGCTGTCGAACTGGTACGTCCGGCGCTCGCGCCGGCGCTTCTGGGACGGCGACCCGGACGCCTTCGCGACGCTGCGCCTCTGCCTGGTCCGGGTCGCGCAGCTGCTGGCGCCGTTCTGCCCCTTCGTGGCCGACGAGATCTACGACAACCTCGACGGCGCGCAGCCGAGCGTGCACCTGTGCGACTTCCCGGCGCCCGGGGAGCGGGACCTGGATCTCGAGCACGACATGGCGGTGGCGCGGGAGACCGTGCGCCTCGGCCTGGCCGCGCGCGGGCAGGCCAAGCTCAAGGTGCGCCAGCCGCTGCGCGAGGCCGTGGTCGTGGCGGCGGGGCGCGAGCGCGAGGCCATCGAGCGCCTGGGCGATCTGGTGCGCGAGGAGCTCAACGTGCGGTCCCTGCGCTTCGTGGAGGCGGCCGACGAGCTGGGCCGCTACGAGGTCAAGCCCAACTTCCGCGCCCTGGGCCCGCGCTTCGGCAAGCGGATGCCGCAGGTGGCGGCCGCCGTGGCGGCGCTGGACCCCGCGCACGTCGCGGCCGCGCTGCGCGAGGAGCGCCCGGTCGGGCTCGCGATCGACGGCCAGGACCACCAGCTGGGCGTCGACGACCTCCAGCTGGCGATGAAGCCGCTGGACGGCTACCAGCTCGAGCGCGAGGGCTCACACGCCGTGGCGCTGGAGCTGGCGCTCGACGACGAGCTGCGCCGCGAGGGCCGGGCCCGCGAGGTCGTCCACGCCATCCAGGCCGCGCGCAAGGCGGCCGGCCTGGCCGTGGAGGACCGGATCAGCCTCACGCTGGGCGGCGACGACGAGCTGCTCGCCGCCGCCCGCGCGCACGAGGACTACGTCACCGGCGAGACCCTCGCCACGTCGCTGGCCTACGACGGCGCGGGCGGCGAGCCGGCCAAGATCGAGGGCCGCGACCTGCGGATATCGGTGGAGAAGGCCTAGGTCTAGGCCAATGCCGGCTCGAGCTCGGCCTCGAGCTTGGGCTTCGGGTAGGCCCCGACGACGCGCTTCTCGACGGCGCCGTTCTTGAACAGGATCAGGGTCGGGATCGAGAGGATCTCGTAGGTCATCGCCGTCTGCTGGTTCTCGTCGACGTTGAGCTTGACGATGCGCAGCGCGTCTCCGCGCTCCTGCGCGATCTGCTCGAGGACGGGATGGACGATCCGGCAGGGTCCGCACCACGGGGCCCAGAAGTCGACGAGGACAGGCGTGTCGCTCTCGAGGACCTCCGCCTGGAAGTTGCTGTCGGTGACGTCGGTGATGGATCCCATGTGGCTCCTTGGCTTTGGGCTTCGCGCTTCGCGCTGCTACTTCACAAAGTATAGCGGCGGAAGCGGCTAGCCGGCGAGGGCGCGCAGCACGTGGGGCGTCACGTAGACCTCGACGAACGAGGCAATGACGAGGACGGGGGTGGCGATGGCGACCGTGACGAAGGTCGCGGCCAGCAGCTGCTCCCACTCGCCGCGGCGCGAGGCGATCATCCAGGCGGCCAGCGGGAGGAAGAGGGCGATCAGCTCGGGGACGGCGTGGGGCAGGATCCCGAAGACGAGCAGCGTGGGGGAGATCCCGAGCTGGCCGCTCAGCGTGGACGCCGCGCCGCCCAGGACCCAGGCCTGGGTGACCAGCGAGAACGCCGTCGCGCACACCACGAACCCGATCGCCAGCGGCCCGGCCTTCTCGTGGATCCAGCGCCAGGTGCCCGTGTGCTGCTCGGCGGTCAGCGGCAGCGAGGAGCCGGCGATGAACCCGGCCACGCACGCGAAGCCGTGCAGCGCCAGGACCAATGAATTGCGCATCAGCACGTGGGCGACGTCTCCCAGCGTCCCCGCGTGCTGGAGCCCCGGCAGCAGGACCGGGGTGGGGTCGGGCGTGACCAGGGTCGCGACGACCCACACCGCGGCTAGCAGCGCCGCCGCAATCAGCGACGCGCCGCCCGTCCAGGCGCCGACCACGGCCCCGGGCCGGCGGTTCCAGTCGGCCAGGGTCGTGCGGGTGTCCTTGATCCCCTGGACCAGAACGAGGTCGTTCACGCGCGCGCGCATCCTCCGGTCCATCGGCAGGCGGCCGACCGGCCGTGAGTCAGCGGCCGCGCAGACGCATCTGCGGCACCCGCCAGATCGCCTCCAGCGCGATGCTCCCCGACATCTTGCTCGCGCCCTCCCGCCGCTCGTGGAACACGATCGGCACCTCCTCCACGCGAAATCCGCGCCGCAGCGCGCGGAAGGTCAGCTCGACCTGGAACGCGTAGCCGTGCGAGCGCACGGTCGGCAGGTCGATCGCCTCGAGCACCTCGCGGCGAAAGCACTTGAACCCGCCGGTCAGGTCGCGGATGGGGACGCCGAGGACCGTCCGGGCGTACCAGCACCCGCCGCGGCTGACCGCGCGCCGCGACGCCTTCCACTGGGTCACCCCGCCGCCCGGGACGTAGCGCGAGCCCAGCGCCAGGTCGGCGCCGCCGTGCACGGCGTCCAGCAGCCGCGCCAGGTCGGCCGGGTCGTGGGAGAAGTCCGAGTCCATCTCCAGGACGGTCCCCGCGCCCTGCCCCAGCGCCTCGGCGAACCCCGCGAGGTAGGCCGGGCCCAGCCCGCCCTTCTCCGGCCGGTGCAGCACGCGGACCTCCTCGTGGCGGGCGGCCAGCCCGTCGGCCAGCTCGCCGGTCCCGTCGGGCGAGGAGTCGTCGACGACGAGGATCCGGTGGCCCTCGGGCGCCGCGCGGGCCAGCACGTCGCGGGCCGCGGCGACCAGCGGCTCGAGGTTGTCGGCTTCGTTGTACGTGGGCAGGACGAGCCAGGCGGGACCGGACATGACGGCGGCGTACCCTAGACCGGTGGCCGATCCGACGAACGCCCAGATCGCCCTCGCGTTCGACGAGCTCGGGGACCTGTACGAGCTCGACGGGGCGATCATCCACCGCGTCGTGGCGTATCGCAACGCGGCCAAGGCGGTCCGGGAGGCCTCGACGTCGGTGGCCGCGCTGGCCCGGGAGGGGCGCGCGACCGAGATCCCCGGGATCGGCAAGACGCTGCAGGAGAAGATCCAGGCGCTGACCGAGACGGGCGACATCCCGTCGGCGGCCAAGCTGCGGGCGAAGTTCCCGGCCGGCCTGCTCGAGATCACCCGCCTGCCCGGCCTGGGCCCCAAGCGGGCGCGCCTGCTCTACGACGAGCTGGGGATCGACTCGCTGGACAAGCTGCGCGCCGCGGCCGAGGGCGAGCGGCTGCGCACGGTGAAGGGCTTCGGGCCCAAGGCCGAGGAGAACGCGCTCGCCGGGCTGGCCGCGGCCGAGGCGGGGCAGGGCGCCGAGGAGCGCGTGGTGCTCTCGCGCGCGCTCGCCGTGGCCGAGCCGCTGATCGCCGCCCTGCGCGACCACCCGGCGGCCGAGCGGGTGGAGCTGGCCGGGTCGGCGCGCCGCTGGACGGACAGCGTCAAGGACCTCGACGTGATCGCCACCGCCCACGACCCCGAGGCGCTGGCGCGCGGCGCGGCCGAGCTGCCGACGATCGCCTCCGCCGCGGGCGTCGGCCCGGCCGGGGCCAAGCTCACGACGTACACCGGCATGAAGATCGACCTGCGCATCGTGGCGCCCGAGCAGTTCGGCAACCTGCTCCAGCACTTCACCGGCTCCAAGCAGCACAACGAGGCGCTGCGCCGCGCCGCCGTGCGCCGCGGGCTGCACGTGTCCGAGTACGGGATCCTCGACGACGCCGACGGCGACACGCTGCGCTGCACGCGCGAGGAGGAGGTGTACGCGCGCCTGGGGATGGCGTACATCGAGCCCGAGCTGCGCGAGAACCGCGGCGAGCTGGAGGCGGCGGCGGCCGGGGAGCTGCCCGAGCTCGTGGAGCTGGGGGACGTGCGCGGCGAGCTGCACTCCCACACGCACGCCTCCGACGGGCGCAACACGATCGAGGAGATGGCGTTGGCCGCGCGCGAGCGGGGCCGCAAGTACCTGTGCATCACCGACCACTCGGCCTCGATGGGCTTCGGCTCCGACGTCTCGCCGGACGAGCTGGAGCGCCAGATCGAGCGGGTGCGCGAGCACAACGAGGCGATCGACGGCATCGAGCTGCTGATCGGCTCTGAGGTGAACGTCCTGCCCGACGGGTCGCTGGACTACGAGGACGAGCTGCTGGGCCGCCTGGACTGGGTGATCGCCTCGGTCCACACGTCGTTCCGCCTGCCCCAGGACGAGCAGACGGCGCGTATCGTCGCGGCCTGCGAGCACCCGTGGGTGGACTGCATCGGCCACCTGACCGGGCGCAAGATCGAGCGCCGCCCGCCGTACGCCCTGGACGTGGAGACGGTCATCGAGGCGGCGGCGCGGACCGGCACGATGCTCGAGATCAACTCCAGCCCGGACCGCCGCGACCTGATCGACGTCCACGCGCGCGCGGCCGCCGCGGCCGGGGTTCCCATCGTCATCAACACCGACGCCCACAAGCCGTCGGACTTCGACTACCTGCGCTACGGGGTGGCCACGGCGCGCCGCGGCTGGCTGACCAGGGCCGACGTGGCCAACACCCGCACGTGGAAGCAGTTCGCGCGGATGCGCAAGCGGGCGCGGGTCGCGCGCTAGGCGGCGCCGGCGGTCACGGCACGAGCCGGGGGAGCAGCTCGCGCTGGACCAGCGCGTCCACCGAGCCCCGGCGGAAGGAGACCATCTCGGTCTTCGCGCGCTCGGCGTAGTCCTCGCGCGGGTCGTCGAGCGCGGCGCGCAGCGCCGCCGCCAGGTCGTCGCCCACCAGCCGGGGGTCGAGGTCGCGCGCGATCGGGAGCGCCGCGTAGGGCCCGGGCGCCTCGGTCGTCACCAGCATCGCCCCGTCGGCCAGCGCCTCGAGCTGGGCCAGCCCGTAGTCCTCGCGGCGCGGGGCGGTGACGTAGACCCGCGCCCGCCGCAGCAGGCCGCGAAACTCGCTGGGAGAGAGCAGCCCGGCGAAGCGCACGGCCGCGGCCCCGTCCGGCGCGGAGCCGCCCGCGCCGGGGGCACCCTCCCCCGCCGGGGCGTCCCGGCCCGCGACGACGAGCTCCTCGCCGGGTCGCGCGGCCGCGCGCCAGGCGGCGAGGACGCGGTCGAGGCCCTTCTTCTCGGCGTCGGCGGCGTAGGTCACGGCGGCCACGTCGCGCTCGCCGTTCGTCGGGCCCGACGGCTCGACGGGGACGGGGATCACCAGCGCCTCCCCGTGCGGCGGGGCCTCGGCCAGCCCACCCTCGTCCTGGGCCACGACGAGCGGCGCGGCGGCGAAGCGCCGGCGCTCCAGCGGGCGCTGCCACACCCCGTGGCGCCCCGGGCGGTTCCCCGCGGCGGGCGCGTCGAAGTGGATCGCCCCCGGCGCCGGCCACAGCAGCGCCGCCGTGGTCGTCGAGTAGAGGATCGTCCGCGGGCGGACGTCGCGCAGGGCCTCGCGCGCCGCGTGCCGGGCCGCCCGCGCCTGCACGAGGTCGAGCAGCGCGAACGTCCTCACCTCCCGGACGGGCCGGGCCCGCGCGACCTCGACCTCCATCCCGGCCCGGCGCAGCGAGCCCGCCAGCTCGTCGTCCACGCGCCGCAGGCCGGCGGTGGTCCCGAGCGTCACCAGCAGGATGTCGACGTCGCGCACCGTCGGAGCTTCGGCTAGTGGCGCAGCCGGGCGGAGTCGACCTTGCCGGCCCCGTTGGCGGACGGGAACTCGGTGTGGAACCCCGGCGTGCGCAGAAGCTGGATCGGCGACACCGGCGACGTCGGCTCGACGTAGAAGCGCACGCCGTCGCGATCCTCGATCGCCTCGACCGCCGCCTCCTGACGGCGCCACGAGAACGCCCACACGACGGCGAAGCCCGCGGCGATCATCGGCACCTGCGGGAACACGAAGGCCAGCGCGCCCGCGGCGATCGTGCTGACCAGCAGCGGCCACAGCCGGTTGAGGAGGATCCGTCCCGGCCGGTTCTCGGGCAGGGCGGGCGAGAAGCGCGCGCCGGCCAGCAGCCGGGCGATCGGCGGGTTGACCTCGTTGCGCCGGCCCAGGAACGCCCCGAACAGGCCCGCGAACAGCCACCAGCCCAGCGACACGGCGGCCAGGGTCGCGTTCCCGTCGGCGTTGACCCCCACCGCGGTCACCGCCGCCAGCGCGCTCGCCGCCCCCGCGCTGATCAGGACCGTCGCCTTGAGGAAGTCGGTGAAGCGCATCAGTCCGGTAGCAGGGCGGCCAGCATGCGGCGCACGTCGGCGGGACCCTCGAGGACGACGTCGGCGCGCTCGGCGATCTCCCGCGGGCCCTCCTCCGAGCCGACGCCCACGCAGACGGCGACGTCCAGCCGGCCCGAGTCGCGCAGGTCGGCCAGCGCGGCGAACGCGTCGAGGTCGGTGTTGTCGTCGCCCGCGTACAGGGCGGCGGACACGTCGGCCTCGCGCAGCAGCCGTCGCACGCCGATGCCCTTGTCCATCTTCACCGGCGGGCGGACCTCGAGCACCTTGCGGCCCCAGTGGATGCTCAGGCCCACGGCCTCGGCCCGGTTGGCGATCTCCTCGACCGCGCCGCGCGCCGCCGCCTCGTCGGGCGTGCCGCGCCAGTGGAAGGCGACGATCGAGGACTTGTCCTCCAGGCGCACGCGCAGGCGGCTGAGGTTCGCGTCGTCGGACTCGCGGGCGAACTCCTGCACGCGGCGCGTCCAGTCCTCCAGGCCCTGGTCGACCTCCGATGTGACCGACCCGGGGCGCAGCAGCTCGCCGCCGTGCGCGCCGACGTAGGCGATCGACCCGATCGAGACGATCCGCCGCGCGTCCGCGGCGCGGCGCCCGCTCACGCACGCCACGACCCCGTAGGCCTTGGCCACCGCGATCAGCACGCTGCGCACCGCCTCCGGGACGGTGGCGTCGTCGGGGTGGCGGACGATCGGCGCGAGGGTGCCGTCGACGTCCAGGAGCACCGCGGAACGGGCGGGGTCGGCCCGCAGCGGCGCCAGCTGCTCGGCCAGCGTGGCGGCGGTGGTCACGGCTTCTAGTATGCCCCGCGTGGAGCGCCGCCGCTGGCTGGAGCTGGGAGCGATCGGGACGGCCGCGGGCGTGTTCAGCGGGCTGTTCGGCGTGGGCGGCGGCTCGATCATCGTGCCGCTGCTCGTCCTGTGGCTGGGCTACGGCACGCGCGAGGCCACCGGAACGTCGCTGGCCGCCATCGTGGTCATCGCCGCCATCGCGGCCGGGTTCCAGGTGGCCTACGGCAACGTCGACCTCGGCCACGCCGCCGCGGTCGGGCTGCCCGCCGTGGGCGGCGTCGTCGCGGGCACCTGGCTCCAGCAGCGCGTGAGCACCAAGGCGATCAGCCTCGCCTTCTCGGTCTTCCTCGTCGTGGTCGCCGTCCAGCTGGTCGTCCGGTGATCGCCGAGGCGATCGCGGCCGGGCTGGTCGCCGGCGTGGTGTCCGGCATGTTCGGCGTGGGCGGGGGCGTCGTGTTCGTTCCCGCGCTGGTCTTCATCTACGACGTCGGGCAGGTGGAGGCCGAGGCGACGTCGCTGCTGGCGATCATCCCCGTGGCCCTGATCGGCGCCTGGCGCCAGCACGGCTACGGGAACGTGCGGGTGCGCGAAGGCGCGGTCATGGGCGTCCTGGCGGCCGGCGGCGCGCTCGCCGGCGTGGCGCTGGCCAACGCGCTGTCCGAGCGCACGCTGGAGATCGCCTTCGCGGGCCTGATGGTCGCGATCGCCGTGCAGCTCGCGCGCGACGCGCTGAAGGAGGGATAGGGTCGCGCCATGCGCGCGTTCGTGACGGGGGGATCGGGGTTCATCGGGGGCCGCCTGATCGAGCGCCTGCGCGGCGAGGGGTGGGAGGTCCGCGGCCTGGCCCGGTCGGACGCGTCGGCGGCCAAGGTGGCCGAGCGCGGCGCCGAGCCGGTGCGCGGCGACCTCGACGACGTCGCGGCGATGCGCGCGGGCGGCGAGGGCTGCGAGTACGCCTTCCACGCCGCGGCCGCCCTGGGCGAGTGGGGCCGGCGCGAGGACTTCGAGCGCGGCAACGTCGCCGGGACGCGCAACGCGCTGGACGCCGCGCGCGCCGCCGGCGTGCGGCGCTTCGTCCACGTGGGCACCGAGGCGGCGCTGCTGGCCGGGCAGCCGCTGGTCGACGTGGACGAGACGGCGCCGCTGCGCCCCGACTCCAAGGCCCTGTACCCGGCGACCAAGGCCCAGGCCGAGCAGGCGGTGCGCGACGCCAACGGGGATGGCTTCGAGACGGTGGTCGTGCGCCCGCGGCTGGTGTGGGGGGTGGGGGACACGACGATCCTGCCCGGGGTCGCCGCCGCCGTGCGCTCGGGGCGCTTCCGCTGGATCGGCGGGGGCGGCCACCTCACGTCCACGACCCACGTGGACAACACGGTGGAGGGGCTCGTCCTGGGCGCGACGAAGGGCCGCCCCGGCGGCGTGTACTTCGTCACCGACGGCGAGCCGGTCGTGTTTCGCGAGTTCATCGCCGAGCTGCTGGACACGCAGGGCATCGCGGCGCCCGACAAGGACGCGCCCGAGGCGGTGGTGCGGACGCTGGCGCCGGTGCTCGAGGCCGTGTGGGGCGCGCTGCGCCGCCCCGGCCCGCCGCCGGTGACGCGGCTGACCTACTGGCTCTCGGCGCAGGAGTGCACGATCGACATCTCGCTCGCCCGCCGCGAGCTGGGCTACGACCCGGTCAAGACGCGCGAGCAGGGGATGGCCGAGCTGCGCGCGGCGGCATGAGCGAGGTCCGCGAGCGGCGCTTCCAGGCCGGGGGCATCGCCACGGTGCTGGCCGAGTCCGGCCCCGCCGGCGCCGAGGAGGCGATCGTCTACGTCCACGGCAACCCGGGCGCGGCCCTGGACTGGCACGACCTGATGGCCCGCACGGGCGACTTCGCCCGCTCGCTGGCCCTCGACATGCCGGGGTTCGGGCGCGCCGACAAGCCGCGCGACCTGGCCGTCCCCGTGGAGGGGTTCGCCGGCTTCCTCGACGCGGCGCTGGGCGAGCTGGGCGTGCGGCGGGCCCACCTCGTGCTGCACGACTTCGGCGGGCCGTGGGGGCTGGCCTGGGCGGCGGCCCATCGGGAGGCCTGGGCCAGCGTGGTGCTGATGAACACCGGCGTCCTGGTCGGCTTCGAGGTGCACCGCGCGGGCCGGCTGTGGGCGACGCCGGTCGTCGGCGAGCTGGTCATGCTCGCCACCACGCGCCGCGCGTGGCGCAAGGCGTTCGCGGACACCGGCGTCCCGGCCGGGATGGTCGAGCGGATGTACGACCACTACGACCGCGACACGCGGCGGCTGGTCCTGAAGCTCTACCGCAACCGCACCGACGACGAGCTGCTGCGCCGGGTGGCCGCGATGTTCGAGCCGCTGGACGTGCCGGCGCTCGTGGTGTGGGGAGCCAAGGACCCGTTCGTGCCCGTGCACCACGCCGAGCAGCAGCGCGAGATCGCCTTCCCCGGCGCCCGGGTGGAGGTCCTGCCCGAGAGCGGCCACTGGCCGTTCGCCGACGACCCGGACGGCGTCGCGGCCGTCGTCGTCCCGTTCCTGCGCGAGCGGGTCGGGGCTAGCCCAGCGGGATAGTCCGCACGACCACGACGAAGAGGGTGAGCGCGACCGCGGCGTGGCGCAGGCGCGCGCCCGGGGCCAGGGCGGCCAGGGGGAGCAGCCAGATCACGTACCACGGCATCAGCCACGTCAGCCCGGCGAGCAGCGCGACCGTGGCCCACCCCGCGCACTCGATCCAGTCGCGCCCGCGCCAGGTCTCGCGCAGCAGCCAGGCCGTGGCCGCGGCGAACCCCGCCACGCCGGCCACGCCGAAGCCGGTCGGCACGCCGTCGAACCCCAGGCCGCGCGCGATCAGGCCGGGCACGCTGCGCGGCGAGGTGACCTCGCGCTGGTCGGCCACGCCCGACAGCAGGTGCGGGCCGAAGACGGTCAGCGAGACGGCCAGGACCAGCGCTCCGGCGATCCCCGCCCCCAGCGCCAGGTCGCGCCGGCGCCGCGACCCCGCGAGGGCGAACGCCAGCGGCAGCACCCCCGTCACCTTGGTCGCCGCCCCCGCGGCCAGCGCGGCGCCGGCCCGGCGCGGGCGGCCGGTCAGGGCCAGGTGGACCCCGGCCATGGTCAGCGCCACCAGCACGAGGTCCACGTGGGCCCCGGCCACGCCGTAGACGAGCACCACCGGATTGAGGCCGACGAACACGACGGCCGGGACGACCGGGCGCTCGAGCGCGCGGGCCCCCGCCGCGGTCAGCGCCACCAGGGCCAGGCTGGCCGCGGCCGCCGCCGCCTTGGTCAGCCACAGCGCCTGCGCCACGCCGGTCAGGCCGAGCGGCGCGAAGGCCAGCGTGGCCAGCGGGCCGTACGGGTTCGGCCAGTCGGGCCAGGTGGCGTAGGCGAACGCCGGGTCCTGCGGGACCTCGCTCAGCGTGTGCGTGTACGGGTTCAGCCCGTGCTCGACGAGCAGGCGACCGACGGCGATGTAGTTGAAGGAGTCCGACAGGCCGATCGGGGGCGCGAGCGCGAACAGCGCGTGCAGCAGCCCCACGGCGGCCAGCGCCCACGCCAGCCGGACGTGCCGGGCCAGCGCGCACGCGGCGATCCACAGCGCGCACAGGCCGAGCACCATGGCGTAGAACCCGTCCCAGGTCAGGTGGGTCCCCAGGCCGTGGAACGGCCCCGAGATCCAGCCCTCGAACCCGCGCCCGGCGAGCGAGAACACCAGCGGCTTGCTGGGCATGGCGGCGGCGTCGAAGGCCAGCTTCGCGCCGAGCCCGACCATCCCGGCCAGCACCGCGCCCGCCAGGACCTCCCGCCGCGCCGTCACGGCGCCGCAGGCTACAGCGGCAGCTTGTCGCGGGCGCGGCGTCCCGTCGAGGCGCTCTTGTTGGCGGCGCGGTTGGACTTGCTGAAGGGCTTGCTGAGCCACTTCCCCAGCCGCCCGGGCGCCTTGCCGCCGGCCCGGGCGCCACCGCCCAGCACCTTGTTCACGCCTCGCTGCGGATGGCGCGAGAGCCGCGGCAGCAGGAAGGCCAGCACGAGGAGCAGCACGCACACTGCGATGACGGCGCCGATGAGCATGACTCCGGGTGTACCCGGATACGATCGTTCATACCCGGAGAGAGGAGCCGCAGTGCCGCCGATCGAGACCGTCGCAGGGCCCGTCGAGGACTCTGACCTGGGCCTGATGCTCGCCCACGAGCACCTGTCCACGACGTCGGAGCCCGTGCGCGCGCAGTGGCCGCACCTCTACGACGACCAGCTGGAGTACGACCGGGCGGTCGAGCAGGTCCGCGCGGCGATGGACCGCGGCGTCAAGACGATCGTCGATCCCTCGTGCATGGACCTCAACCGCAACGTCGGCCTGGCCCAGCGCGTGGTGGAGGAGACCGGCATCCAGCTGGTCATGTGCACCGGCGTCTACGGGTCCCACTACCGCTTCCTGCCGCAGTTCTTCCAGAACCGTGAGCCCACGGCGCTCGTCGACGCGTTCGTCCACGACATCGAGGAGGGCATCCAGGGCACCGGCGTCAAGGCGGCCTTCCTGAAGTGCGCGGTGGACGAGCCGGGGATCACCGACGACGTCGAGCGCACGCTGCGCGCCATCGCCCAGGCCAGCGACCGCACCGGCCGGCCGATCATGGCCCACTCGCACCCCGGCACCCGCCGGGGGCTGGAGATCATGGACGTCTTCGACGACGAGGGCATCGACCCGCGCCGCGTCCAGATCGCCCACACCGGCGACACCGACGACCTGGACTACATCGAGGAGCTGCTGGGCCGGGGGTGCTGGATCGGGATGGACCGCTACGGCCTGGACTTCATCCTGCCCAACGAGAAGCGCAACGCGACCGTGGTCGAGCTGGCCAAGCGTGGATACGCCGACCGGATGATGCTCTCCCAGGACGCGTGCGCCACGATCGACTGGTTCCCCGAGGAGATCGTCAAGCAGCTGGCGCCCGAATGGGACTTCACGTTCCTGTGGCGCGGCGTGCTCCCCGAGCTCTCCGACGCCGGCGTGACCGACGACCAGATCGACACGATGATGCGTGACAATCCGCGGGCATGGTTGACGGCCTGATCCCGCCGCCCAAGCCCCGGCTGCGGGGCGTCTCGCACGAGTGGGCGTTCTTCCTGTCGGTCCCCCTCGGCGTGTGGCTCGTGGTGTCCGCGCCCACCGGGAAGGCGGTGCTGGCCGCCTCGGTCTACGCGCTGTCGGTGGCGCTGCTGTTCGGCGCCAGCGCCCTGTACCACCGGATCACGTGGGCCTCGGCGGCGGCGCGGCGCTGGATGCGCCGCATCGACCACTCGGCCATCTTCGTGTTGATCGCCGGCACCTACACGCCGTTCGCGCTGCTCACGCTCGACGGGACGCTGGCCACGGTGGTCCTGGTCGCCGTGTGGGCGGGGGCGGCCGCCGGGATCGTGATGACGATGGTGTGGATCGACGCGCCGAAGTGGCTGATCGCCATCGTCTACGTGGCCCTGGGCTGGGTCGCCGTGGCGGCCATGCCCGAGATGCTGTCCGACCTGGGCGTGACGGCCGTCGGGCTCGTCGCGGCGGGCGGCGCGCTGTACACCGCGGGCGCGATTGTCTACGCGCGCCGCCGGCCCGACCCGTCGCCCGCGGTGTTCGGCTACCACGAGATCTTCCACGTCCTGGTGATCGCAGCGGCCGCGCTCCAGTACGCCGTCGTGGCCTTCTACGTGATCCCGCGCGCCTGACGATGGCCGCCTACGAGGTGGGTCAGGACACCGTCGAGGGGTTCCCCGTGACGGTGCTGTCGGCGGAGGGGGCCGGCCTGCGCGCGGCGTTCGCGCACACGGGCGGGATGGTCGCCTGCTCGCTGCGCCACCGCGGCGAGGAGGTGCTGGGCCAGCGCGGCGGGCTGCGCAAGTACGTGGAGAAGGGGTCGAGCATGGGGATCCCGATCCTGCACCCGTGGGCCAACCGGCTGGACGGCATGCGCTACTCGGTGGGCGGGCGCGAGGTCGAGTTGGACGGCGAGCGCACCCCGATCCACCTCGAGGAGCACGGCCTGCCCATCCACGGCCTGGCCGCCGGGACGCCGCACTGGGAGCTGACGGGCGCGTCGGCCGACGACTCCCGCGCGCGGCTGCTGGCGCGCCTGGACTGGGCGGCCCACGAGGAGCTCATGGCCGGGTTCCCGTTCGCCCACGAGCTGTCGCTGGAGGTCACGCTGTCCGGGGCGACGCTGGTGTGGGAGACGGTCCTGACGGCCACGGGCGGCGAGGCGGTCCCGGTGTCGTTCGGCTGGCACCCGTACTTCACCCTGCCCGGCGTCGCGCGCGCGGACTACGAGGTGACGCTGGCCGTGCGCCGCCGGGCGCTGCTCGACGAGAACGGCATCCCCACGGGCGAGGCGGTCCCGTTCGAGGAGGGCGCGACGGGGCCACTGGGCGAGCGCACCTACGACGACCTGTTCGTCGAGCTCACGCACCCGCCGGAGTTCGCGGCCCGCGGCGGCGGGCGCTGCATCGAGGCGCGCTGGGAGGCCGGGTACCCGTACGCGGTCGTGTTCGCCCCGCCCGGCGAGGACTACGTCTGCTTCGAGCCGATGACCGCGCCGACCAACGCGCTCGTCACCGGCGACGGCCTGCGCACGGTCGCCCCGGGCGAGCGCTACGCCGCCCGCTTCGCCGTGACCGTCACGGACGACCGCTGACCGCGGCGCCCCCGAGCCCCAGGGACGCCGCGGTCTACACGGCGGACTTCGGCGGGGACCCGGGCTAGCCCGGCTGGGCCGCCGGGACCGGCTCCTCGCTCGCGGCCTCGGTGGTGACGAGGATCGCGCCATCGCCGGAGGGGTAGGCCTCCTCGCCGTGCTGGGTGACGTCCATGCCGAGCGACTCCTCGTGCTCGGAGACCCGAAGCGGGAAGAGGAACCCCAGGACCTTGAGCAGGGCGAAGGTCACCACGAACGCGTACACCGGCGTGGCCAGCGCGGCCAGCGCCTGCCACTTCAGCTGATCCGCGTTGCCGTAGAGCAGCCCGTCGGAGATCGCGTTCCAGTTCTCCTGGGCGAAGAACCCGATGAACAGGATGCCCGTGAACCCGGCGATGCCGTGCGCAGCGAGGACGTCGAGGGTCTCGTCCACGCGGGTGCGCGGGCGCCACACGATCATGGCGTAGCACGGCAGCGCGCCCGCGGCGCCGAGGGCCATCGCCCAGCCCGGGCTCACGAAGCCGCCCGCCGGCGTGATGAGCACGCAGCCGACGATGATGGCCGTCGCGGCCCCGACGGCGGTGACCCGCCGCCCGCGGATCGCGTCGAGCGCGAACCACACGAGCAGGGTGGCCGCCGGGCACAGCAGCGTGTTGGTGAAGGCCAGGACGCTGTTCTGACCCGTGGTGAAGCCGCTGCCGCCGTTGAATCCGAACCACCCGAACCACAGCAGCGCCGCGCCGAGCAGGACGAACACCGAGTTGTGCGGCAGCAGCGCCTGGCGGCCGTAGTCCTTGCGTGCGCCGACCACGATGGCCGCTGCGACCGCCGAGAACCCGGACGCCATCTCGACGGCGATGCCGCCCGCGAAGTCCAGCGTCCCGCCCTCGAACAGCCAGCCGCCGCCGAAGCCCCAGTGCGCCAGCACGGCGTAGACCAGGATCGACCACAGCGCCGCGAACACGATCCAGGCTCCGAAGCGCATCCGCTCCACCACCGCGCCGGAGATCAGGGCGATCGTGATGATGCAGAACGTGCCCTGGTAGGCCATGAAGAGCAGGTGCGGGATCGTCATCTCGCCCACGGGCTCGAAGGTCACGTCGTTCAGGAAGGCGTAGCCGAGGCCGCCGATGAGGTCGCCGGTCCCGTCGAAGGCGAGCGAGTAGCCCACCGCGGCCCACGTGACGGCGCCGATCGCGATCGCCGAGATGCACATCATGAACGTGTTCAGCGTGTTCTTTCCGCGCACCAGGCCGGCGTAGAACAGGCCGAGGGCGGGCGTCATCAGCAGGACGAGCGCGGTGGCGATGAGCATCCACGCGGTGTCGCCCGTGTCCACCTTGGCGGCCTGGGCGAGGATCGTCGGAGCGTCCATCACGCACCCACCGGGGTCACGGCGCGGTCGTCGGTCTCGCCGGTGCGGATGCGCACCACGCGCTCCAGCGGCACCACGAAGATCTTGCCGTCGCCGACCTCGCCCGTGCGCCCGCCGTCGCACAGCGCGTCGAGCGTCGGCTGCACGAACTCGTCCGAGACGGCGACCTCGAAGCGGACCTTGTCCGCAAGCCCCATCTTGACCGTCGTCCCGCGGTAGGTCTCGACCCGGTCGAGCTCGCCGCCATGCCCCTGCACTCGGCTCAGGGAGACGCCGCGCACCTCGGCGCGGTACAGCGCCTCGAGCACGTCGTTCGCCTTCTCCGGCCGGACAATTCCGATCACCAGCTTCACGTTCCGCTTCCTCCTAGATGGCCCGCGACGATCCTCCGAGCCCAGCGCGGCGGCGTCCTTCGACCGCCGTACAAGATTTCCCGCGGGGCTTTGTCCCCTGGGCGAAGGGCGGGGCCCCCGCCCTCAGCCGGGAGCGTCGATCCAGCGCACGATGCGCCGGTCGCTGAGCTCGTGGAACGCGGGCGGGGCGGGCGGCGGGTCGCGCATGAGGCACCCCACCACCTCGCCGCGGCCGTGCAGCTCGTCCTCGGCCGCGGTGGTCCAGTGCACGTCGGGGTGCAGCAGCCGCTCGAGCCGGCGCCAGTCGCGGCGCTCGACGGCGTCGAGCACCTCACTGACCGCGGGTACCTGCTCAGCCATCGCGCCGGGATCATCGCGAGCGCGGAGTGGCGATGGACCCCTCGGTCTTGCCAGAGAAGACATGGAGGTCGGTCTGAATGCATCGAACCGCCCCCCCAAAGTCACTCAGTTTCCGCTGAATAGTCTCACTGGCTCTACGCGTCACATTGTCCCTGCCTCGTGCGTTGTAAGGAGGCGCTCGGTTACCCGAGCACGCGCTTCGGCGCAACAAAAACAGCACGAACGGGAGGACGAGGATGTCCAGTAGGACGGTACCCGCGTGGCGGCGCGCCCGGTTGTTGGGGTGCGCACTGCTAGCGGCAACTACGATCGCGGCGATCGCGCCGACAACGTCTTTGGGTGCTGGATGGGCGCCCCAAGCTTCTGGGACCAGCACTCACCTCTATGACGTATCGTGTTCCAGCACGTCGCACTGCGTCGCAGTCGGGGCCGCCGGGACGATCCGCAAGACCACCAACGGTGGAGCCACCTGGAGTGCGAGTTCCTCGGGCTCACTGGCAACGCTGAGCGGCGTAGCGTGTCCGGCCGCGTCGGCGTGCTACGCCGTGGGATGGAACGGCACGGTCTTGAAGTCGGCCGACGGGGGAAGCACGTGGACAAACCAGACCGTCGCGGCGTCGGAGTTCTACTACGACATCTCCTGCGTGAGCGCGTCCTCGTGTGTGATCTCCGGATCGCCAGACAAGATCCGGACCACGACGAATGGGGGGATGACGTGGACTTTGCGCGCGTCCGGTACAACGGGAGCGGAGCTCACCGGCGTGTCATGTCCGGTGGCTTCGACGTGCTACATCGTCACCAACCCCTCGGGCCAAGCACTCAAGAGCACGGACGGCGGCGCCACTTGGAGCGCTCAGGTCATCAGCTCCTCCGCGCTGAATAGCGTGGCCTGCTCCGATGCGTCGACCTGCACCGCGGTCGGGCAGTCGGGCACAGTTCGCCGCACGACGGATGGGACGACCTGGACCGCTCAGTCGGCCGGGACGTCCACGTTCGTCTTCGACGTGATTTGCCTCAGCAGTTCGATCTGCTTTGCCAGTGACGGTCTGGTCGCGCCTTCGCAGTCGAAGATCTACAGCACGAGCAACGGTGGCTCGACTTGGAGCTCGACCGCGTCCGGGACGACGAACGACCTCGAGGGTTTCGCGTGCCCGGCGGTTACGACGTGCTTCCTCGCCGGCGGCGGGGGCACGATCCTCACGTATGACGCGGTGCCGCCGGCGCCTCCGACGATTACCTCGAAGCCGTCGAATCCCAGCGATTCAAGGAACGCCTCGTTCTCGTTCGTTGGGGAATCCGGGGGCCGCTACGAGTGCCAGCTCGATGGCGGCGGTTGGGGCGCCTGCAGCTCGCCTCAGAGCTACTCCGGACTGGCGGATGGCAGCCACACGTTCTGCGTCCGTCAGATCGACGGCGCGGATAACGTTGGATCGCCGCAGTGCTACTCCTGGACGGTCGACACCGCTGGCTCGAACGCATGCGCGTCGCCGTCCTCGACCGTAGTCGACGGCTACGCGGGCGGCAGTTATCTGAGGTTGCGTGTCGAGCGACGGAGCGACCGTACGGTCGTTTGCTTTCGGGGTCAGGACGGCGCATTGCCGTACCTCGGCGGTAATGTCACGATCACTGACCCGGGGGCCGGCTTGGCCACGCCGACCGTCGATGACCGGTCGGACGATTGCTCGACCGCGCCGGACAACCTGGCGCCAGGACCGCATCCGCTGCTCGAAGGCGACGTGGGGCCGGACAACACGCACGTGAAGGTCGACACGTACGCCACGGATGGGGCCGCGTGGGTGTGTGTGCAGGTCGGAAGCGATCGAGCGCGCGTCGTGGTACCCGTCTCGGGAACCTCCGCGCCAACGATCACGCACGATCTCGACAGTCCCAAGTCGGCGCCTTCGGCCGACACGGGCGCGACGGGATACCCGTCGTCGACGTGCCAGGCTGATGGTGGGGAGTCGACGCGTGTAGCGAACGTTGACCTCTCGGGCGGCCATCTCTCGCTCTACGCCGTCCGCCTCGCGGACACGCACGCAAAGGTCTGCGTGCGGATCGACGGTCCCGTCGGACTGGGCGGTGCGCTAGAGATCGGCGGGACGGACCTCCTTGGTTCTCTACCGCTACCCCAAGTGAGCGACGGCGCCTGTCCCTCGGGCGGGGTGAACGTTGTCTCCCTGGAGAGCCCCACTCACGTCAAGGTCCGAGCCTATCCGTCCGGCTCCTCGGCGTCCGTCTGTATCGAGGCGCTCTCCGACGCCGACCCGAACCGGGTTCGCAAGGTGGTGTCGGTAGATCCGAGTACCGAACCAGGACCACTACCGGTGCGGTTCCTCCCGGATCCAGGCACGCCGATTCCGGGGATCTAACAGCCCAACGATGGATGGCTGCCGCGCGGTGGTGCTATGGCACCACCGCGCGGCTCGCCGGGCTCACATCGCGTGGACTTAGTCGAGTGGACCATGCAGCTCGAGGTGACTCTGTAACGATCTAGCAGACGGGGCCGCAAGTGGGCGACGTTCGACCGCGCGCAGGCGTCCGACGAGAAGCGGGTAGCGTCGCGGCCGTGACCGCGATCGTCCCGGCGACCGACGCCGCCCCGACGCTCGACCGCTGCCGCGCGGCGGTCGCGTTCGCCGCGGAGCCCCCTGAGCAGGTCCTCGCCGTCCGCGATTTGCCGGGCGCCCTTCCTTCCGGGAGCCGTAGGTGACGGGCGCCTACGCCATCGCCGTCGGGGTCGTCGTGGCCGCGACGGCGGTCGGCCTCGGGGCGCGCGAGCTCGCCGGCGGCCGGGCGTCGCGTGGCCTGGCGCCGGTGACCGGGCTCGCCGTCCTGCTGGTGGTCGCCCGGATCGCGGTCGAGTTGCCGGGCCGGGCGGGTACGAGCCTGGCCGCCATGTCGGCGGTGCTGCTCGGCTCGCTCGCGCTCCTGGCCCGCGCGCGACGCCCCGCCCCGGGTGTCGCGCTCGTGGCCGCGGTGACCGCGGGACTGGTGCTGGCCGCGGTGTCGCTCCCCTTCCTCGCCAACGGGCGCTTCGGGCCGCTCGGCGTGTCGGTCAACAACGACCCGGCCCTCCACGTGGCGTGGGTGGGGGAGCTGCGCGACGGGGTGACGCCCGTCCCGGAGCGCCCGCGCGGCTATCCGATCGGCCCGCACGCCGTGATGGCGGCCGCTGCCGAGGTGACCGGCGACGGCGAGACGGCGTTCGTGGGCCTGCTCATGGCCGTGCCCGTGTTGACCGCCCTGACCGCGCTCGGCCTGCTCGGGTCGCTCTCGCCGCCGCGCCGGGTCCTCGGCGCGCTCCTCGGGGGGCTGCCCTACCTCGCCGCCTCGTACTACGCCCAGGCGTCCTACAAGGAGCCGATCGTCGCGCTGATGCTGGTCGGGGTGGCGCTCGTGCTGCACGAGCGCTCGCGAGGCCGGCTCACCACCGGGGCGACGCTTGCGCTGCTCGGGCTGCTGAGCGCGGCGGTCGTGACGACCTTCAGCTGGATCGGCCTGGCCTGGCCGGCCGCCGCGGTGGCGGCGTGGTGGGCCGGGCAGGCGGCCGTCCGCCATCGGCTCCCCGCGATGCCCGACCGCCGAGCCGCGGTCGCGGCGGCGGCGGCGGCGCTGGGCGTGGTCGTGCTCGTCGTCCTGGACCGGGCGGGCTCGAACATCGTCGATCTCGGGTCGCCGGGAAGCCCGGGAGGCAACCTGGTCGCGCGCCTGTCGCCCTTCGAAGGGCTCGGGGTCTGGTTCCAGCCGGACTTCCGCTATGCGCCGGGCAGCCTCGCCGGACGCCGTGCGCTCGAGCTGCTCGCGCTGGCGGCACTCGCGTTCGCCGCCGTGTGGTGGGCCCGGCGCCGGCAGACGGCGCTGCCGGCCACGGTCGCGGGAGCGGCGGCGATCTACGTCGTCGCGGCGGCGGTCGCGTCGCCCTACGTCAGCGCGAAGGCGCTCGCCATCCTGGCCCCGGTGACGATGCTCGCGCTCGTCCGGCCGCTCGTCGAGCCGCGCCGCGCAGCGGGGGCCCTCCTCGCCGTGGCCTTCCTGGGGGCCGCGGCGTGGTCGAGCACCCTCGCGCTGCGAGGCGCCATGGTGGGCGACCGAGCGCACGCCCGTTCCCTCGACCGGCTCCGGCCCTGGGTGCGTGAGCACCCGACCCTGTTCGCGGGCAAGGACGACTATGCCGTCCAGCATCTGCGCGGAGCGCGGCTGTCGACGTCGGTGAGCAGTGGCGTGCTCTCGGCGCCTGTCGTGGCGACGCGGCCCGAGAAGCCCGACCAGGTGGGCGCACCGGTCGACTTCGACTCGCCGCCGCCGGCGGACCTCGACCGCTTCCGTTACGCGATCACGACGACGACGCGCTACGCCAGCCTGCCGCCGCCCAACTGGCGCCGGGTCACGGCGGACCGGTTCTACACGCTGTGGGAGCGGCGCGGGCCGACCCCCCGCGCGCGGGTGCTCGACGAGGGCGTCGCGCCGGGCGCCGTCCTGCGCTGCCCCGGTGCCCTCCGCGGCACCCGCGGTCGGGCCCTGGTCCGGGCCGCGCCGCGCCTGGCCGACCCGGGCGGGTGGATCCGGCCGTCCGGACGTCCCGCCCCGGCGCACGCTCCCGACACGCTCGAGCCGGGCCAGACCGTCACCACCCGGATGCGCCTGCCGCCGGGTCGCTGGGAGCTGTCCCTCCAGTACCTCGGGCCCACCTCGCTGCGCGTGCGCGCACCGGGCCTGCGCCGGACGCTGTCCGCCAGCCTCGAGCGTCCCGGCCCGTGGTGGTCGATCGGCGAGCTGCGGTCCCGCGGCGGTCCGGTCACGGTGTCCGTCGCCGCCGAGGCGCTGCCCTGGCTGAGCGTCCGCCGCACGGTCGCGCTGGGCGCCCTGGCGGCGACCCGCGTCGACGCCCCGGCGCGCTCGGTCCCCCTCGCCTCCGCGTGCGGCGCGTACGTCGACCGCTACACGACCGCGCCCTGAGCGCAGCGGCGCGCCGTCCAGGCGTTCTTCGAATCTACGGCTCTACGACGTTGCCGCGGTCCGGCTGCTCGGCGGGCGGCGCCTGGCTGTAGTCGGCGAAGCGCCCGTCGCGTTCCGCCACCACCGCGGGGACGCCCTGCTCCTCGGCCATCCGGACGAACTCCTTGGCCTCGGGGATGTTGCGCATCAGCCCGTCGAGCACCGGGCCCAGCAGCTGGGTCGAGGCCAGGCCCATGTTCTCGTAGGCCTGGTTGACGATCAGCTTCATCGCCGCCAGCTGCGCGCCCGGGAGCGTGGCCAGGTCCTCGGCCTGCTCGCGCACGCGCGCCTCCAGGTCGGCGAACGGCACGGCCTCGTTGACCAGCCCGGCGTCGGCGGCCTCGCGCCCGGAAAGCGGCTTGCCGGTAAGCGCGTGCTCCTTGGCGCGCGTCAGCCCGAGCCGGTAGATCCACATCCCCGTGAGGTAGCAGCCCCACATCCGGGAGTAGGGCGTGCCGATGCGCGCGTCCTGCGACGCGATCACCAGGTCGCAGCACAGCGCCATTTCGCTCCCCCCGCCCACGCACCACCCGTGGACCTGGGCGATCACCGGCTTGGGCGAGCGCCACAGCGACATGAACTTCGGCACCGGCCCCAGCGCCTGCGCGGTGGCGCCGATCATGTCCTTGCCGGGGTCCCACTCGCCGTCGGTGGTCAGCGTCTCGTCCCAGTGGTGGAAGCCGCCGCCGAAGTCGAAGCCGGCGCAGAACGCGCGCCCCGCGCCGCGCAGGACGATCACCTTCACCGCGGGGTCGCGCACCGCCTCGACGACCGCGGCCTCCAGCTCGTCGGGCATCGGCGGGACGATCGTGTTCAGGTGGTCGGGACGGTCGAGCGTGATCGTGGCGATCGCGCCGTCGACGTCGTAGCGCAGGGTTTCCATGGCCCGCGAGCCTATTGGGGTACCGTGAACTCGTGGCTCCGATCCTCTGGGACCGACGACCCGACGGCCTGCGGGCCCCCGCGCTCGTGTGCGCGTTCAAGGGCTGGAACGACGCCGCCGACGCCGCGTCGGCCGCGGTGACGTTCGTCGGCTCCGCGCTGGGCGCCAGCCGGTTCGCGGCCATCGACCCCGAGGACTTCTACGACTTCCAGAACACGCGCCCGACGATCCGCCTGGTCGACGGGCGCCACCGCGAGATCGTGTGGCCCGAGGCCGAGCTGTACGAGGCCCGCGTCCCGCGCGCGCCGCGCGACCTCGTCCTGATGGTCGGCCACGAGCCCAGCTACCGCTGGCGCACGTTCAGCCGGACGGTGGTCGAGCTCGCCGAGGCGCTGGGCGTGCAGATGGTGGTCACGCTCGGGGCGCTGCTGGCCGACGTGGTCCACACGCGTCCCACGGCGATCACCGGCCTGGCCTCCGACGAGGCGCTGGTCGAGCGCCTGGACCTGCGCTCCACGCGCTACGAGGGCCCCACCGGCATCACCGGCGTCCTGCACGCCGCGTGCGCCGAGGCGGGGATGCCGAGCGCCAGCCTGTGGGCCGCCGTGCCCCACTACATCGCCGCCACGCCCAACCCCAAGGCGGCGCTGGCGCTGGTGCGCCGGCTGGAGGGCCTGGTCGGCGTGTCGGTCGACGCCTCCGAGCTGGAGGGCGCGGCCGCCGACTACGAGCGCCAGGTCAACCTGGCCGTGCAGAGCGACCCCGACGTGCAGGCGTTCGTCGAGCGCCTGGAGGCGGCGGCCGACGACGATGAGCCCAACCTGGCCGGCGGCGACGTCCCCTCCGGGGACACGATCGCGCGCGAGTTCCAGCGCTTCCTGCGCCAGCGTGGGCCCGAGGGCTCGGGCTAGCCGGGCGTCCGCCTACTTCTCCGCCGCGGGACAGATGATCCGGAAGTCGCACGTCGAGCACGCGGCGTAGGACGGCGTGGGCTCGAAGCCCTGGGCCGAGATCCCCTCCGCCACCTCCATCACGGTCTCGGTGATCCAGTCGCGGTCGGCGGCGTCGCGCTCCACCGGCACCTTCTCGTCGTCCAGGACGTACAGGTAGGCCTGGCGCGAGGCGTCCAGCTCCCACGCCTCCCGCGCCCCCACCGCGTAGAGCGAGAGCTGCACGTCCTCCTTGAGCTGCTCGCGCGTCTTCGGGCGGCCCGTCTTGTAGTCGATCAGCTCATAGGAACCGTCGGGCAGGCGGTCCACGCGGTCCACGCGCCCCGACACCTGGTGGGGCCCCAGCCGGAACGAGAACGCCCGCTCGAACCACAGCGGCTCGGACTCCTCGGACTCGAAGCGCCGGTGGTAGCGCGTCAGCGCGGTGGCGGCCTTCTCGCGCAGCTGGCGCTCCTCGTCGGAGTTGCCGAAGCCGCCGCGCCGCCAGCCCGCGTCCAGCAGGCCGGACAGCTCGTCCAGCGTGCGGCTCCCGCCCGCGGCGTGGAAGCGCTCCAGCACCTGGTGGACGAGGATCCCGAAGCGCTGGTTGAGCGTCGGTTCCTGGGGGATGCGGAAGACGCGGGCGAACTTGTAGCGCAGCGGGCAGATCCGGTAGGTCTCGACGTCGCCCGCCGACAGCGCCAGGCCCTCGCCGCGCCGGGGCAGGAACGCCTCCAGCGAGGGCTCGTCGCGCGTCGCGGTCGCGGTCGCCCGGCGGCGATCGTCGCGCTCGGCGTCCAGCAGGTACTCGTCCAGCGCGCTGGTCTGGAGGATCTCGCGCTGGTCGGCCGTGACCGCGCGGGCCAGGCGCGCGTTGATCTCGGGCAGCGCCTCGGCCACGTCCTGGTCGCCCGGGCGCTCGAGCAGCGCGGCCAGCTTGAGCAGCTCCAGGTAGCGCACGACGGCGTGGGAGACGTCGAGGTCGGTGTCGAAGCGCAGCTCGGACAGCCGCCCGCCGGTGCGCGCCACGGTGTCCAGCAGCTCGTCGCGCATCATCCGGAACGTCGCGTGCAGGGTCTCGGCGGGGCCGAACAGCTCCTCGCCGCGCTCCTGCCACGGCGCGTGCGCGGCCACGCGCGCCTCCTCCAGGAACGGCGAGGGGTTCCCCGGCTCGTCGCGCTCGCCGCGCTCGGGGTAGGCGAGCACCAGGCGGTGGCGCGCGCGCGTCATCGCCATGTGGGCCAGCCGGCGCATCTCGGCCACGTGCGCCTCGTGGTCGTCGGGCGGCAGGTCCTCGGGCAGCAGGGCGTCGGGGATAGGCTCCAGCGGGCTGCGCCGAGCGCCGGGCATGCGCGAGGACTGCAGCCCCAGCACGTACACGTGCTCGAACCCCAGGCCCTGGGCCGAGCGCATCGTCATGACCTGCACGGCGCGCGGCTCGGTCTCGGCCGTCGCCTCCTCCTCGCGCAGCCCGGCCTCGGCCACGGCGGCGATGTAGCGCGCGAACTCCCGCGGCGTGGCCTGCGGCGCGCGGCGCACGTAGGACGACGCCAGCTCGCCGAAGCGCGCCAGGTTGAGCAGGCGCTCGACCACGTCGGCCTGGGCGGCGAACAGCTGCTGGCGGCGCAGCCCCAGGCGCTCGATCAGGCGGTGGACGAACAGGTCGGGCCGCGTCGTGTCCAGCGCCCGTGCCGCGCTGCGGTACAGCTTCAGGAAGGCGAGGATCCGGTCGCGCGCCTCGGGCGGGATCTGCGGCGACTCGGTGGCCGCCACCAGCCCGGACACCATGTCGAGCTTGCGCCGGCGCGCGATCTGGGTGCAGCGCGCGATGTCCACCGAGCGCAGCTCGACCGGCGGCCGGGCCAGCGCGCGCACCACCGCGCCGGCGTCGCCCGGGTCGGCGAGCAGGCGCAGCCAGGCCAGGACGTCGCGGATCTCGGCCCGCTGGAAGAACGACGCCGCGCCGACTATTCGGTGCGGGACGCCGCGCTCCTCCAGCGCCACGGCCACCGCCTGACCCTCCCGGCGCACCGAGCGCACGAGCACGCTCACCGCCTCGGGCGCGACGCCCTCGCGGGTGACCAGGCGCTCGACGTCGACGGCCACGCTCTGGGCCTGGGCGCGCTCGTTGGCGCAGCGCCACGCCTCGACCTCGCCTCCGGGGCGGCCGTCCAGCGGCGGCGCCGTGCGGCCCGCGATCGGCGCCACCACGGCCCCCGCCGCGTCGAGGATCCGCTGGGGGCAGCGGAAGGAGCGCTCCAGGGTCACGACCTTGGCGTCGGGGTGGGCGGCGCGGAAGTCGCGCAGGTTCTTCGCCCCGGCGGCCCGGAAGCGGCCAAAAGCCTGGTCGTCGTCGCCGGCGACGACGACGTCGCGCGACGCGCCGGCCAGCCGCTCCAGCAGGGCGACCGGGGCGCCGTCCAGCTCGGGGTGGTCGTCGACGAGCACGTGGCGCCAGCGCTCGTGCACCCGCTCGCGCACCGCGGCGTCGTCGCGCAGCAGCGCGTGGGCCCGCAGCACGAGGTCGCCGAGGTCCAGCGCGCCGGTCTCGGCCAGCATCCGGTCGTGCGCGGCGTACACGGCGGCGAATTCCCTCTCGCGCTCGGCGCGCGGGTCGTCGCCGGGCAGGGCGGCGGCCCAGCGCTCGTGGTCGTCCGCCGTGACCAGCTCGGCCTTGAGCCGGTCGATGCGGTCGAGGATCGAGGCCAGCAGCGCCGCCGGGTTGCCCAGGAAGTCGTGGAAGCGCAGCGGCAGCTCGTCGGTGCGCTCGAGCAGCAGCGCGAGGCGGTCGGCTGGGGTGACCGGGGCCACGAACGGGTCCAGCCCGGCGGCGAACGCCTCGTCGCGCAGCAGGCGCGCGCACAGGCCGTGGACGGAGTGGACGGAGAGCTCCTCGTAGGGGCGCTCGATCGCCGCCTCCACGTGCGTGCGCAGCGCGGTCGCCCCGGCGTCGGTGGGCGCCAGGACGAGGATGCGCTCGGCCGGCGTCCCGCGCCCGGCCAGCCAGGCCGCGCGGGCGGCCAGCGTCCGGGTCTTGCCCGTCCCCGCACCGCCCACCACGGCCAGCGGACCGCCCGGGTGGGTGACGGCCTCGCGCTGCGCGTCGGAGAGGCCGTCGAGGGGATCGGGCACGCCCGAAGGATAGATCCCGGGTAGAAAGGCCGGATGACGTCGGACGAGACACTGAGCGCGGACTGGCTCGGGGTGTGCCGCCGCGCCGCCGCGGCGCTGGAGGACGTCCTGGCCCGCGCCCCCACCACGCTGCAGCGCGCCGAGGAGACCGGGGAGCGCGGCGAGGGCGGCGACCGGACGCTGGTCATCGACCGCGACGCCGAGGACGCCGTGTTCGCGCTGCTCGACGAGCTGCACGGCGCGGGCCACCGCTTCTGCGCGGTGTCCGAGGAGCGCGGGATCGTGGACTACGGCAGCCACGACGTGCGCGTCGTCGTCGACCCCATCGACGGCTCGCTGAACGCCAAGCGCGGGCTGCCCCACCACGCGATCTCCATCGCGGTGGCCGACGGGCCGACGATGGCCGACGTGGCGTTCGCCTTCGTCCACGACTACGGCCCGGGCGAGGAGTGGGTGGCGCGCCGCGGGGCGGGGGCGGCGCTCAACGGCCGCCCGCTCGACCCCGCCGCGCCCGAGCGCCGCGACGCCGAGGGCCGCCTGGAGGTCCTGGGCCTGGAGTCGGCCGACCCCCGGTGGATCGCCGAGGTGGCCGACCGCCTGCCCGAGCACGCCCGCCGCGTGCGGGCCCTGGGCTCGATCGCGGTCACGCTGTGCCAGGTCGCGGCCGCGCGCCTGGACGCGATGATCACGCTGCGGCGCACCCGGGCCGTGGACGCCGCCGCGGGCCAACTGATCGTCCGCGAGGCCGGCGGCCACGTGGCCTTCCCCGGCTTCCCGGACCCGCTCGGCGCCCCGCTGGACGTCGCGCCGCACTCGCCCCTGGTGGCCGCGCGCTCGCCGGAGGCGCTGGCCGCGCTGGCCCGCGTGCCGCTGGCCTGAGAGGCCGGCGCACCGGCTTCGTCATAGTCCTCGGGGTGATCGATTGGGCCCTGACCGAGCGGATCGCCGGGATGGTGGCCGGCGAGGCCGGCGCCGGGCAGCCGCGTCCCGAGCTGGCCGAGGTGTCCGCGCGGAGCGAGCGCGTGGTCAGCGAGTACACCGGCCTGCGCCCGCCCGCGCCGCTCCCCGCGCCCGAGCTCGTGGCCCGTCCGGACTGGGTCCGGGCCAACCTGCGCTCGATGCGCCCCACGCTGGAGCCGGTGACCGCGCGCCTGGGCGAGGGGATGGGCCCGGCGGCGCCCGCCGTGCGCGCGGTGGCCGGCGTGCTGCTGGCGGCCGAGATGGGCGTGATCATCGGCTACCTGGCGCGGCGCGTGCTCGGGCAGTACGAGCTGGTGATCCTGGACGCCGACGCGCCTCCGCGCCTGCTCTTCGTCGGCCCCAACCTGGACGACGCGGCCCGCTCGTTCGGCGCCGACGACGCGGAGATGCTGCGCTGGGTGGCGCTGCACGAGGTCACGCACGCGCTGCAGTTCGCGGGGGTCCCGTGGCTGCGCGGCCACCTGGCCGGCCTGCTGCGCGAGCTGCTGGGCTCGATGGAGGTCTCGCTGGACGCCGCGCGCCTGCTGCGGGTCCCCACGCGCGAGGACCTGCGGGCGCTGGTCGACGCGGTGTCGGAGGGTGACCTGATCTCCCTGGTCAGCACGCCCGCCCAGCGTGCGCTGCTGGACCGCATGCAGGCCACGATGGCCGTCCTGGAGGGCTACGCCGAGCACGTCATGGACGCCGCGGGGCCCGAGATGGTGCCCTCGCTGCCCAAGCTGCGTGCGGCCATGGACCGCCGGCGCGCCTCGCCCTCCGCCCCCGCGCGCCTGATCCAGCGCCTGCTCGGCCTGGAGATGAAGATGCGCCAGTACCAGCTCGGCAAGGCGTTCTGCGACGCGGTCGTGGCGCGCGGCGGCATCGCCGCGCTCAACCGCGTCTGGGAGAGCCCGGACGCCATGCCCACGCTGGCCGAGATCGAGGATCCGCCGGCCTGGATGCGCCGAACGGGCGTTCGATTGACCGCCTCGCCGTAACGTCCGCCGACGGCCGGTTTACAAACATGTGTTCGGTGATAGTCTCGTACCGACCGAACGCCTATTCGATACGAGCCCGACCACCCCGAAGGAGGGGATGGACCGCATGAGCACCACCACGAACCAGTCGGCCGCCGCCAAGAAGGCCGCCGCCACCCGCCGGGCCAACGCCCGCCGCCGCAGCGCCGCCGCCAAGCGCGCCGCCGCGACCCGCCAGCTGAACGCGCGCACGCCGCTCGAGCAGGCCCAGGAGTACGCCGAGAAGGCCGTCCTGATCCCGGTCGGCGCGGCCCTCACCGCGCGTGACGCCGTCGTCGAGACCGTCTCCGAGACGGTCAAGCCCTACCGCACGCGCGAGACCGCGCAGCGTCGACTCGAGCGCGACGTCAAGCGCTTCGAGCGTCGCGGCTCCACCGCCCGCAACCGCGCGGAGCGCGAGCTGAAGAAGGCCCGCACCCGCGTCGAGCGCGAGCTGCGCCAGCGCCGCACGCGCGTCGAGCGCCAGGTCAGGCAGAACCGCACGCGCGTCGAGCGCGAGCTGCGCCAGCGCCGCACCCGCGTCGAGCGCGTCAGCCGCGACCTCGGCAAGCAGGTCGGCCTGGTCGGCGCCCGCGTCGACGAGGTCGTCGCCAACGGCCAGAAGGCCGCGGCGACCGTGCAGGAGCGCGTGGCCAAGGTCGCGTAGCAAGCGATTTCCCCCTGGCCGGCCCGTGGAGAGGCCGGGCCCAGGGTAGGCGTGCCGGCCTCATAACCTCGCCGGCACATGTAGCACCCTCTCCTCCCTCAACCGCCGGGCCGCCTCAGGGCGGCCCGTCGGTCTTTAAAACCCGCTCTGCCAGAATGGGCGTCGCATGCCGAATCGCGAACAGGTCATGGAGGCGCTGCGGGTGGTCATCGACCCCGAGCTGCGCCGCGACATCGTCGAGCTGGAGATGGTCCGCTCGATCGAGCTCCCCGCCCCGGGGACGGTCGCCGTGACGGTCTCGCTGACCACGGCCGGCTGCCCGATCCGCAACCACTTCGAGACCGCGGTGGCCGACGCGGTCCGCGGCCTGGAGGGCGTGGAGCGCGTCGACGTGGCCTTCGACGTCCTCAGCGACTCCGAGAAGGGCCGCCTGCAGCAGAAGCTCGGTCGCGCCGCGCTGCCCGAGGGCGCGCTGGCCGAGGTCCGCAACGTCATCTGCGTGGCCTCCGGCAAGGGCGGCGTGGGCAAGTCCACGCTGACCGCCAACCTGGCCGCGGCCTTCGCCGCCGAGGGCAAGCGCGCGGGCGCCCTGGACGCCGACGTCTGGGGCTACTCGATCCCGCGCATGCTCGGCCTGGGCGCCCAGCGCCCGAAGGTCTCGGCCGAGCGCAAGATCATCCCGCTCGAGGCCCACGGCGTGAAGGTGATGTCGATCGGCTTCTTCCTCGAGGAGGACCAGGCGGTCGTGTGGCGCGGGCCCATGCTCCACAAGGCGCTCCAGCAGTTCCTGGAGGACGTCGCGTGGGGCGAGATCGACTACCTGATCGTCGACCTGCCGCCGGGCACCGGGGACGTGTCGATGACGCTGGCCCAGCTGCTGCCCCAGGCGCAGTTCGTGATCGTCACCACGCCGCAGCCCGCGGCCCAGCGGGTGGCCCGGCGCGCCGCCGAGCTGGCGCTGAAGTTCAAGCTCGAGGTGGCCGGGGTGGTCGAGAACATGGCCGGCTTCACCACGCCCGACGGCCAGCGCTTCCAGATCTTCGGCGAGGGCGGCGGCCAGCTGCTGGCCGACGAGCTCGAGGTGCCCCTGCTGGGCAAGGTCCCGCTGACCATGCCGCTGCGCGAGCACGCCGACGCCGGGACGCCGCTCGTCCTGGCCGACCCGGACGACCCCGCCGCCCAGGCCATCCGCCACCTCGCGCGCGGGATCGTCGCCTCCACGCCGGTGGAGCTGCCGGTCATGCAGGCGCCGTCGCCCGCCGCGGCGCCCGAGCCGGTCGGTATGTCACTGCCGATGGCATGACACCTGGAAGATCGACGTGAAGCCCGTCTCGAAGCCGCGCCGCGCCGCGCGCAGGTAGAGCCGCCACACCCGCACGCGGTCCTCGCCGGCCAGCCGGCGCGCCTCGTCTAGCCGCGCGTCCAGGTTCGCCGCCCAGTGACGCAGCGTCTGGGCGTAGTCGGAGCGAAAGCCCTCGGCCAGCGTGGCCTCGAACCCGGCGCGCTCCAGCGCCCCCAGGATTCGGGAGAGGTGCAGCGGCGCGGCGTCCGGGAAGACGTAGCGCTGCGAGAACGGCCCGGCCTCCGGGTCGCCGTGGCGCAGGCGCGCGATCCCGTGGTTGAGCAGGCGACCGCCCGGCTCGAGCAGCGCCGCCAGCCGCGCGGCGTACAGGTCGATGTTCGCCGCGCCGACGTGCTCGACCATCCCGATCGAGGCCACGGCGTCGAAGCGCTCGCCGCGCAGGTCGCGGTAGTCGGCCACGCGGATGTCCACCCGGTCGGCCACCCCGGCCTGCGCGGCGCGCTCGCGCGCCCGGGCGGCCTGGGGCTCGGACAGGGTGATGCCGGTGACCCGCGCGCCGTAGCGCTGCGCCGCGTGCACCGCGAAGCTCCCCCACCCGCATCCCACGTCCAGCACGCGGACGCCGGGACGCAGGCCGAGCTTGCGCGCCACCAGGTCGAGCTTGGCCTCCTGCGCCGCCTCCAGCGTCCGGGCGCCGCGCGAGAACAGCGCGCAGCTGTAGGTCATGGACTCGCCCAGGAACAGCTCGAAGAACGCGTTGGAGACGTCGTAGTGGTGGCGGACGGCGCGGGCGTCGCGGGCGCGGCTGTGGCGGGCTCCCCGCGGCCGCAGCTCGATGCCGGGGACGGCGGGCGGGCGGCGCAGCCCGTGCGCGCGCGCCGCCGCCACCGCCAGCCGGGCGCGCGTGGCGCGGTCCAGCGGCGGCGCGGTCCAGGAGTCCAGCAGCTCCAGCGCGGCGTCGAGGTCGTCGGGCTCCAGCGCGCCCGCCACGTAGGCGCGGCCGAGGCCGAGCTGGCCCGGCGCGCGCAGCACGTGGCCCAGGCCGGCCGGCGAGCGGACGTGGAACGTGGGCCCCGGGCGCGTGGGCGGGACGACCGTCCCGTCCCACAGCTCCACCGCGAACGGGCGGTCGGGCAGGGCCCGGGCCAGCTCGTCGCGCAGCGCGCGCGTCGGGCCCGCGCGCTCCGGGTCAGGCGGAGGCGGAGGCGGCGTCCGCCTTGCGGCGCTGTCGCTCGGGGCTGATACGGACGACATCCCAGGCCAGTCCCATCTTCTCCAGCGCCCGGATCACGAACGCCGAGGGGTCGGGCTGCCATCGTCGCAAACCGTGGACCGCGGATGTGGGAAAGGCGTGGTGGTTGTTGTGCCACGCCTCGCCGAGCGACAGCAGCGAGAGCCAGGCCAGGTTGCGCGACTCGTCGCCGGTGTCGAAGCGCCGGTGGCCGAAGAAGTGGCACAGCGAGTTGATGCTGTAGGTCACGTGGTGCAGGACCAGCATCCGCACGGCGCCGCCCCACAGCAGCCCGGTCAGCGCGGCGGTCACGGTGCCCCCGATCGCCCAGCCCAGGCCGAAGGGGATGGCCAGTCCGGCCAGCGCCCAGAACACGAAGGTGCGATCGACGAACGCCACGACGGGGTCGGCGAGCAGGTCGGGCGCGTAGCGCTCGCGCTTGCCCCGGTGGGTGTGGATGAACAGCCAACCGACGTGGGCGTGGCCGAGACCCTTCAGCGCGCCGCGCCAGCCGCCGCCGTGCCCCACGTGGGGGCTGTGCGGGTCGCCCTCCTGGTCGGAGAAGGCGTGGTGCTTGCGGTGGTCGGCGACCCAGGAGATGATCGGCCCCTCGATCGCCATCGAGCCGGACGCGGCGAAGATGAAGCGCACCCACGGGTGGGTGGAGAAGCTGCGGTGCGTGAACAGGCGGTGGAAGCCGACGGTCACTCCCAGGCCGGTCACCGCGTAGACGAGGCCGAAGATGAGGACGTCGCGCCAGTGCAGCGAGTGCGACCACGCCTGCCAGACGACGACTCCGAGCGCGATGACCGGCGCGACGGTGACCGTCCCCGTGATGATCCGGTCGCGCGTCTCGTGGAGAACCGGCTCGACGTCGTCCTGAGTCGGCGCGGCCTGCGGGTCAGCGGCCACGGCCACGGCCACGGCGCGGCTGCCGCGGCTTGGGCGGGTTCTGCTTGCGTTCCTTCTCCGTCATCTGCCGGATGACCAGCGTGCCGTCCTTCACCTGCTGCTCGATCTCGTCGAGCTTCTCCTTGCGCTTCTCCTCGGCGCGCTGCTGCTGACTCTTCACGGCCAGTACCTCTCCTCTCGCCTAGCCGTACAGACTAGCCAACACGGCGGCTACTTCCCGGCGAAGTACTCCGCGTTGACCTGGGTGTAGCGCTCCCACTCGGGCGGAAGCTGGTCCTCGGCGAAGCAGGCGTCCACCGGGCAGGCCTCGACGCAGGCGTCGCAATCGATGCACTCCTCGGGGTCGATGTACAGCATCTCGACCTTGTCGTAGTCGGGCTCGTCCGGCGTGGGGTGGATGCAGTCCACGGGGCAGACCTCGACGCACGAGTTGTCCTTCGTGCCGATGCAGGGCTCCGCGATGACGTAGGCCATAGGGTTGTCAGCGTCCTTGTCTTCGTCGAAAAGGGGCACCATTCTAGGCAGAAGCGAGCCGGACCCGTACGCGGACTCCTTCACCGGCATGCTGGCCGCGCGGGCCGTGATATCGGGCTGCACCCTGGGCGTTTTCGGGGCGCTGGACGAGCGTCCGGACACCCCCGACGGCCTGGCCGCGCGCCTCGAGCTCGACCCGCTGGGCGTGGAGACGCTGCTCACCGCGCTGCGCTCCCTGGGCTACGTCGAGGCGACCGGGACGGACGGCGAGCTGGGGCCGACCGAGACCGCGCGGCGGCTGCTCTCGCCGGGCTCGCCGGAGTCGGTGGCCGACTTCCTGGGCGCGCAGAACGCCCACCACTGGGAGACGCTCGGGCGCCTGGACGAGGTCGTGCGCACGGGCGAGCCGGTGGGCTGGCACGAGCTCGCGCCCGGCGATCCGCTGTGGGAGGCCTACATCCGCGGGCTGTACGCGGCGACGCGCGCCGACCACGACGACAGTGCCGCCGTCGTCCCGGTGCGCGACCCGCGCGCGCTGATCGACGTGGCGGGCGGGCACGGCGGCTTCGCGATGGCCATGTGCCGGCGCCACCCCGGGCTGAGCGCCACTGTCCTGGACCTCCCGGCCAGCGTCGCGGTGGGGCGCCGCATCGTGGAGGAGCAGGGGCTCGCCGGCCGGGTCGGGTTTCGCGAGGGCGACGCGCGCGACGCCGGCCTGGGGGAGGAGCTGGACGTGGTGTCGGTCTTCAACCTCGTCCACCACCTCTCGCCGGAGGAGAACGCGGCCCTGTTCGCGCGCGCCCGCGCGGCGCTGGGCCCGGGCGGCTGCCTGGTGGTCGGCGAGACCGAGCGCCCGCAGCCCGGCGACGACGTCCCCCGCCAGGGCGCGCTCTCGGGGCTGCTGTTCTACGCGATGAGCCGGGCGCGGACGTACACGCGCACCGAGATGACGGGGTGGCTGCACGACGCCGGGTTCCCGCGCATCGACCTGCACCGCAGCGAGGCGCGGCCGTGGCGCGTGGTGCTGGTGGCACCCCGCATAGACTCGCCCGCGTGATCCTGCTCACCGGCGCGACCGGCCTGATCGGCTCCACGCTGCTGCGCCGCCTCACCGCGCGGCCCGAGCCGGTGCGCTGCCTGGTTCGCGATCCCCGCAAGCTCGGCGACCAGCGCGTGCGCGTCCAGATCGCGCTCGGCGACCTGACCGACCCCCCGTCGTTCCGCCACGCCATGCGCGGCGTGCGCACGGTCATCCACGCTGCCGCCGCGATCCGCGACCAGCCCGTCGGCTCGATCGAGGAGCTCAACGGCGTGGCGACGTGGCGCATGGTCCAGGCGGCCGAGCGGGCCGGGGTCGAGCGGTTCGTCTTCCTCTCCGCGCTGGAGGCCTCGCGCTTCAGCCGCGCGCGCTTCTTCCGCGCCAAGGCGCTGGCCGAGGCGGCCGTGCGCGACGCCGGCGTGCCCGCGACGATCCTCGCGCCCTCCATCGTGTACTCGCCCGGGGACCCGTTCCTGGCGCTGCTCGACCGCCTGTCGCTGCTGCTGCCGGTGATGCCGGTCACCGGCTCGGCGCGCGCGCTGTACCAGCCGATCTGGGCCGACGACGTGGCCGACGCGGTCGTGGCGCTGCTCGACGGGGCGGGGGACGGTCGCGAGCGCTACGAGCTGGCCGGGCCGGACACGCTGTCCTACGAGGACGTCGTCCGCCTCGCCCTGCGGTCGTTCGGGCGCCGGCGGGCGGTCGTCCATGTGCCCCTGCCGGTGGCCCGCCGCGTCCTGCGCGCGGCGCGCCTGCTGGCGGGCAACGCGGTGTTCGCCACCTGGGACGAGGTCGAGCTGATGGAGGTCCCGATGACCTCGCGCAGCGGGACGGCGGACGCCGAGCGCCTCGGTGTGCGCCCGCGCGGCATGCGCGCGGTCCTGGGCGCCGGCTAGAGGACGCCCGGCCGGCGATCGGCCCAGGGGCGGGCGCGCTCGACCTGAGCCGCCAGCGCCAGCAGGTCCCGCTCGCCCGCCGGGCGCCCGATGACCTGGACGGGCACGGGCAGGCCGTCGTCGTGGAGCAGGGGCAGCGAGATCGCGGGCTGTCCGGAGATGTTCACGACGGCGGTGAACGGGGTGAACTGCCCGGCCTTGTAGAAGGCCTCCATCCCGGCCTCGGGGTCGATCTCGCCGATCCGGACCTGGCGCTGCGCCATCACCGGCGTGACCACCGCGTCGAACGGCGCCATCGCCGTGACGAGCATCCGTCCGTAGGCCTGCATCGTCACCAGCGCTCGCATGTGCTGGATGCCGTCCAGGCCCTTGGCGCCGCGCCACAGCTCCAGCGTCAGCGCCTCGAGCGTCTCGGGGCCGGGCTCGCGGCCGCTGATCCGCGCGCCGAAGTCGACGGTGGCGCCGATCCCCACCGCCCATACCTTGGTGAACTCGGCGAACAGCTCGGGGACGTTCCAGGGCAGCTCGACCTCCTCGACGTCGTGCCCGAGGGAGGCCAGCAGCTCGCCGGCCTCGCGCACCGCGCCCGCCAGCACGGGGTCGACCGGCGCGTCGATCGGGGGGTTGACGACGAGCGCGACGCGCCGCGGGGACGGCTCGCCGTCCAGCGCCGCGGCGAACGGCGCCTCCGGCGGCGGCGCCCAGGTGGCGTCGCCCAGCTCGTAGCCGGCCAGCACGTCGAGCGCGCGGGCGGTGTCCTGCACGGTCCGCGACAGCACGCCGTCGGTGGCCAGGAACGAGTCCCCGAGGACGGGCGCCACCGAGATGCGCCCCCGCGCCGGCTTGAGCCCGACCAGCCCGCAGCACGCCGCGGGGATGCGGATGGAGCCGCCGCCGTCGTTGCCGTGCGCGATCGGGACCATGCCCGCCGCCGTGGCCGCGGCCGAGCCGCCCGACGACCCGCCCGGCGTGCGTTCGGGGTCCCACGGGTTGCGGGCCGGGCCGTGGCGCCGCGACTCGGTGACGTTGAGGATCCCCACCTCGGGGACGTTGGTCTTGCCGACGGGCACGAACCCGGCGTCCAGCAGCCGCCGGACGACGTTGCCGTGCGCGTCGGGCGTGAAGTCGCCGAACACGTCGGACCCGTAGGTGAGCGGCCGGCCAGCCCACGCCGGCCCGATGTCCTTGATGGCGATCGGGACGCCGGCGAAGGGACGGGCGTCGCCCGCGTCCACCGCGTCGGCCGCCTCCAGGGCCGCCTCGGGCTCCACGTGGACGAACGCGTTGAGGCGGTCGTCGAGCGCCTCGATGCGCTCCAGCGAGGTCTCGACCAACTCGCGCGAGGTGACCTCCCCGTCGCGGACCAGCGCGGCCAGCTCGGTGGCGGAGCGGAACAGCAGGTCGGTCAGCGTCGCGTCGGCCACGGGCGGAGCCTACACCGGGCGCTTGGCCGTAACCGGTTGACTGCTAGATTGGGGTTATGGACGCGCACGACGAACGATGGCACTGGCTGGGCGCGCGTCCGGCGCTGGACTTCGTCAACACCCGGCGCGAGCGCTGGCGGCGCGACCTCGAGACGCTGCGGGCCCCGGCCGACCTGGGGGACTGGCTGGTCGCCGCGGGCCTGCTTCCCGAGCCCATGCCGGTGCCCCGCGCCGTCCTGCGCGAGGCCCGCGACCTGCGCGAGGCGATCGACCAGGCGGCGATCGCCGTGGTGGCCGGGATCGAGCCCGACGCGGCGGCGCTGGAGCGCATCGACGGCTGGCTCGTCCACGCCGGGACGCGGCCGCGCCTGGTCGCGGGCCCGGACGGCCTGCCCGCGCTGGGCGAGCGCCCGCCCGCCGACTCGCCCCGGCGCGCGCTGGGAACGATCGCGCTCGACGCCGCCACGATGCTCGGCACGCCGGCCGAGCGCGAGCGCATCCGGGTGTGCGCCGCCGAGGACTGCAGCGCGCGCTTCTACGACCGCTCCCCGGCCGGCGCCCGGCGCTGGTGCTCGATGCGCCGCTGCGGGAACGTCGCCAAGGCGCGCCGCCACCGCGAGCGCCGGCGGGAGGAGTCGGGTGGCGCCGCCGCAGGAGCGGCTCCGCCGCGAGCGACTCCCGCGCGGGAGTCGCGGCCTTGACCGGCGCCACGCTTCCCGGCGTGGGCCGGCTGGCGCGGGCCGCGAAGTCGGGCGCGGGGTCGGTCGACTACCGCTGGGTCATCCTCGCCGTGGGGCTGGCCACGCAGACCGCGATCTCCGGGCTGCGCCAGGGCCTGCCCTCGCTGGCGCCGGCGCTGCGCACCGAGTACTCGCTGTCCCTGCAGGAGCTGGGCGTCGTGCTGGCCAGCGTGAACGTGGGGATCTTCCTCACGCTGTACGTCTGGGGCGTCCTGGCCGACCGCATCGGCGAGCGCGTCGTGCTCGCCTGCGGCCTGGCCGCCGCGGCGGCCGCCCTGCTGGGCGCGGCCGCCGCGCCGGGCTACGGCTGGCTGCTCGTCGCGCTGCTCGTGGCCGGGCTTGCGGGCTCCAGCGCGATCGGCGCCAGCGGGCGCGCGGTCATGGGCTGGTTCGGGCGCGCGGAGCGCGCGATGGCGCTCGGCGTGCGCCAGACCGGGGTGCCGCTGGGCGGCGCGGTGGCCGCCGTGGCCCTGCCGCTGATCGTCGCCGTGGCCGACCTGCGCGCCGCGCTGCTGGTCCTGGCCGCCGGGTGCGCGCTGGCCGCCCTGGCCTCGTGGCGCTGGATGCGCGAGCCGCCGCCCGCGGCGCTGGCCGGGCGCCCGGCGATCGACGCGCCGGCGCCCCACCGCGACCGGCGGCTGTGGCGCCTGGGCGCGGGCAGCTCGCTGATCGTCGTCGCGCAGAGCGCGCTGTTCGGCTTCCTGGTCCTCTTCCTGCACGACGAGAAGGGCTGGTCGGTGGCCGCCGCGGCCGGCGCGCTGGGCTTCCTCTACCTCGGCGGCGCGGTGGCGCGCATCGCCGCCGGCCGCTGGTCGGACCGCCTGGACGAGCGCGTGGCGCCGCTGCGCGGGCTCGTGGCCGCCGCCGCCGTCCTGCTCGCGGCGGCCGGCGGGCTGGAGGCGGCCGGGGCGCCGACCGCG
>DATLOP010000149.1:0-10594 GCA_035536255.1 Solirubrobacteraceae bacterium | reverse complement strand
GGGACCGATCGCGCCCGGCGCGCGGCTGTGGGCGGCCAGCGGCGTGGCCGGCGGGGACGGCGGGTTCGCCGCCCAGGCGGCCGCCGCCACGGCGGCGTTCGACGCGGTCATGCCCGGCGACGACGACTGGCCCCGCCTGGTGGACCACTGGGGCGACCACCGCCAGGCCGTGACGCTGGCCTCGGGCGCGATCGGCGGCTTCGCGCTGCCGCTGGACGTCCGCGCGCTCCGGGAGCGCCGCTCGCGGCCGTTTCGCATCGTGCCCGGGTTCTACAACGCGATCTTCAAGTCGGGCATGGAGCTCGGCGAGGGAATCGACCTCAAGCAGGACTCGCCGCCGGAGTCCGGAGGGTTCGCCGGCTACCCGCGCCCGGCCTACCGCTCGCGCTGGCAGCCCTATGCGCTGTGGATCCCGCCCGCCTGGCGCGCCGGCGGCAAGCGCATGCCGCTGGTCCTGTGGGGACCCCCGCAGGGCTACGGCCACAACCTGTACCGCACCGTCTCCCCCGACTCGATGCGCCACATGTCCGAGGCGCGCAACGCGATCGTGTTCACCCCGCTGGGCCGCGGTACCGACTCGTGGTACCTCGACAGCTCGCTGGTCGACGTGCTGGAGGCGTGGCGCGACGTCAGGCGGCGCTTCCATCCCGATCCCGAGCGGACCTCGCTGGGCGGGTACTCGATGGGCGGCTACCTGTCCTACCGGCTCGGGCTGCTGATGCCCGACGCGTTCTCGCGCGTCTCCCACTACGTCGGGCCGCCGGCGTACTTCGCCTGGAACGCGCCGACCGAGCGCGAGCCGCGCTCGACCCCGGAGTGGCGGCTGCCCGGCTGGACGACCCTGATCGCAGACAACGGCCTCAACCTGCCCTTCCAGATCACCGCCTCGACGGCCGACGAGCTCGTGTTCATCGGCAGCGTCCTGGCCCAGGTAGACGCCTTCCGCGCCGCCGGAAACCCGTTCAGCTTTCACCAGCACCAGGGCGACGAGCACTTCTCCTACGTCGTCTCCGACACCATCGGCCGCCGGCCGACGGCCTGGTTCGGCGACGCCCGCCGCGACCTGTCCCCGGTGGAGGTCCGCTACAAGCGCTACCCGTCGATGGACGTGCCCCGGTACGGCCTGACGTTCGACGGGGCCTACTGGGTGGACGGGATGCAGGTGCGCGACGCCCGCACCGTGGACGCCTTCGGCGAGGTGTGGGCGACCAACTTCGCGCGCGGCGGCCACCGGCGGCGCGTCGTCGCCGACCCGCCGAGCGCCTCGGCGGCCGAGACCGGCGTGTCGCCGTCCACGGTGAGCGGCCAGCACGTCGAGGCCGGCGAGCCGATCGCCCGGCGCAACGGGTTCGAGGCGCGGCTGCGCAACCTGTCGGGGATCGCGTTGCTCACGCAGCGCATGGGCCTGCGGGGCGACCGGCCGGTCAGCGCCTCGCTCCAGGGCGACGGGCCGGTGACGATCCGCTTCGACGGGACCTGGCCGCGCCGGCTGACCGCCACCCTGGACGGCCGGCCCGTGCGCGTGGCGCGCCCGGCCGGCGGCGGGATCGAGGTCACGGTCGACCTCAGCCGCCCCGGCGCGCACCGGCTCGGCATCGGCTGACCGCACTATACTTTCTGAAGCATGCGCACCTTCTTCCGGCTGCTCGGGTTCCTGCGCCCCTACCGCGCCGGCGTGCTGTGGTCGCTGGGGCTGGCGTCACTGGCCATCGCCGGCACCGTGGCCATCCCGTGGCTGACCGGCCGGGCGATCGACCGGATCGAGGCCGGCGACCGGGGCGGGCTGGAGCTGGTGGCGCTGGCCATCGCCGGGGCCGGGCTGGCGCGCCTGGCGCTCACCGTGGCGCGGCGGCTGATCGCGGGGCGCGTCTCGCTGGGCGTGGAGTTCGACCTGCGCAACCGCATGTACGCCCACCTCCAGAGCCTGGAGCTGGGCTTCTTCGACGGCCAGCAGACCGGCCAGCTGATGTCGCGCGCCACCGTCGACCTGCAGGCCGTGCGCTTCTTCCTCGGCTACGGGCTGGTGTTCCTGCTCCAGTCGTTCCTCACGCTGGCCATCGGCGCGGCGGCGATGCTGATCCTCGAGCCCGGGCTGGCCGCGATCGCCCTGTCCCCCGTGCCCTTCGTGGTGCTGATCGGGTGGCGCTACGGCCGCCGCAACCGCCCGGCGCTCCAGGAGGTCCAGCAGCGCATCGCCGAGCTGACCGCCACGGCCGAGGAGAACGTGTCCGGGATCCGCGTGGTCAAGGCGTTCGCCCGCGAGCGCCACCAGGTGGCGCGCTTCCGCCACAGCGTCACCCGCGTGTTCGACCAGGCGATGGTGTCCACGCGGCTGCGCGCCTTCTACAACCCGTTCATCGGCTTCCTGCCCAGCCTGGGCCTCGCGGCGATCCTGTTCTTCGGCGGCCGGCGCGTGATCGACGGCACGCTGACCCTGGGCGAGTTCGCCGCCTTCTACGCCTACCTCCTGATGCTGATCTCCCCCATGCGCTCGCTGGGGATCTTCCTCGGGATGGCCCAGCGCGCCGTGGCGTCGGGCGCGCGGGTGTTCCAGATCCTCGACCGCGCGCCCGCCATGACCTCGCCCCCGGGCGCGCCGCCCCTGCCCCCGGGCGACGGGCACGTGGAGCTGCGCGGCGTGACCATGACCTACCCCGGCGCCGCCGAGCCCTCCCTGCACGACGTCTCGCTGGACGTGGCGGCCGGGACGACGCTCGCGCTCGTCGGGGGGACGGCGTCGGGCAAGACCACGCTGGTGTCGCTGATCCCCCGCCTCTACGACGTGGACTCCGGCGCGGTGCTGGTGGACGGCGCGGACGTGTCGCGGGTGGACATGGCCTCGCTGCGCCATTCGGTGGCGCTGGTCACCGACGACCCGTTCCTGTTCAGCGCCAGCGTCCACGAGAACATCTCCTACGCCCGTCCGGACGCCACCCGCGCCGAGGTGCGCGACGCCGCGCGCCGCGCCCAGGCGGCGGAGTTCGTGGACGCGCTGCCCGAGGGCTACGACACGCTGATCGGCGAGCGCGGGCTGACGCTGTCCGGCGGCCAGCGTCAGCGCCTGGCCATCGCCCGGGCCATCCTGGCCGACCCGCGGATCCTCATCCTCGACGACGCCACGTCGTCGGTGGACGCCTCCACCGAGCAGGAGATCAAGTCCGCGCTGCGCGAGGTGATGGCGGGCCGCACGACGTTCATCGTGGCCCACCGGCTGTCCACGATCTCGCTGGCCGACGAGATCGCCGTGCTGGAGGGCGGGCGCCTGATCGCCCGCGGCACGCACGACGAGCTGCAGGATCGCTCGGACCTGTACCGCGAGATCGTCGAGAAGGGCCTCCCGGACCAGGTGTTCCTGACCGAGAAGCCCGTCGAGGCCGAGGTGGCCGGGCTGTGAGCCGCGGCGCCGCGATCCGGGAGGACATTCTCCGCCGTTTGCGCGGGACCAGCGGGCGCGGGCGCAAGCTGCGCGGGCTGATCGAGCTGCTGCGCCCCTACCGCTGGCGCGTGGCGGCCATGTTCGTCGCGCTCGTCCTGGGCACCGCCGCCGCGCTGGCCCCGGCGCCGCTGGCCAAGCTGGCCATCGACGACGGGATCGTGGCCGGCGACCTCGCGACGCTCAACTGGGTGGTCGTGGCCTTCGTGGCCTCGGCGCTGGTGCTGTGGGCGGCCAGCGCGCTGCAGACGTACCTCGTCGGCTGGGTGGGCCAGCGCGCGCTGCAGGACCTGCGCATCCGCATCTTCGAGCACCTCCAGACGCTGTCGATCGGCTTCTACTCGCGCAAGCGCGCCGGGGTGCTGGTGTCGCGGATGACCAACGACGTGCAGGCGCTGGACCAGCTGGTCTCCGACGGCGTGGTCACGCTGTTCCAGGCGTCGCTGACGCTGCTCGGGACGATCGCGATCCTGATCGTGCTGGACGCCGAGCTGGCCCTGCTGACGTTCCTGATCGTGCCCGTCGTGCTGCTGGCGTCGCTGGCCTTCCGCATCGCCTCGGCCGACGCCTACCGGATCACCCGCGAGAAGATCGCCTGGATCACCTCCTACCTGCAGGAGACGCTGTCCGGCGTGCGCGTGGTGCGCGCGTTCGGCCAGGAGCGCCGCCACCTCGACCGCTTCTCCGACCTCAACGAGGACAACCGTCAGGCCAACATGAAGACGGTCTACCTCAACGCCGCCTACTTCCCGGCGATCGAGCTGATGTCGGCGCTGGCCACGGTGGGGATCCTGCTCTACGGCGGCCACCAGGCGATCGACGGCGACGTGACGGTCGGCGTGCTCGTGGCCTTCGTGGCGGCGCTGAACAACTTCTTCGACCCGATCCAGCAGCTCTCCCAGCTCTACACCACCTACCAGTCCGGGATGGCGGCGCTGGACAAGATCTTCGAGCTGCTCGACGAGTCCCCCGAGCTGGTCGACAAGCCCGGCGCGCTGGAGCTGGGCCGGCTGCGCGGCGAGGTGCGCTTCGACGGCGTGTCGTTCTGCTACCGGGCCGGCGTTGGCGACGCCGACCCGGTGTGGGCGCTGCGCGACGTGTCGATCGAGGTGCCGCCGGGCCAGACGGTGGCGCTGGTCGGGGCGACCGGGGCCGGGAAGTCGACGCTGGCCAAGCTGGTGGCGCGCTTCTACGACCCCACGTCGGGCAGCGTCTCCGTGGACGGCCACGACCTGCGCGACGTACGGGCGGAGTCCCTGCGCTCGCAGCTGGGCGTGGTGCCCCAGGAGGGCTTCTTGTTCAGCGGGTCGGTGCGCGACAACATCGCCTTCGGGCGCCCGGAGGCCACCGACGAGGAGGTGGCCGACGCCGCGCGCGCGGTCGGCGCCCACGAGTTCGTGCAGGCGCTGCCCGAGGGCTACGACACCGAGGTCGGCGAGCGCGGCTCCCACCTGTCCGCCGGCCAGCGCCAGCTGATCGCCTTCGCCCGGGCCCTGATCGCCGACCCGCGGATCCTCGTCCTGGACGAGGCGACCTCCAACGTCGACGTGCACACGGAGTCGCGGATCGAGGAGGGCCTGCGCCGCCTGCTCGCCGGGCGCACCGCGATCGTGATCGCCCACCGCCTGTCCACGATCCGCCGCGCCGGCCAGATCGTCGTCCTCGAGCACGGCCGCGTCGCCGAGCGCGGCACCCACGATGAGCTGCTCGCAGCCCGCGGCGCCTACTGGCGCCTGCACCGCGACTGGGCCGAGCAGGCGGTGGCCTGAGAGCTATCCTTGGCGGCCCGTTGGGGGGTCGTCTAATGGCAAGACGCCAGCCTCTGGAGCTGGTTATCGGGGTTCGAGTCCCTGCCCCCCAGTAGCCGAGAGTGTCCGGGGAGACCTTCGCGGGCTGAGCCGCGTCCGTGCGGACTACGAAAGTAGATGTGCCGCTAAAGGGTCTAAGCTAAGCTATACTTTCGTTCATGCGTAAGCCGCATGCCTATTCGCCCCCAGCTGTCGAGGCTGCTGCGCTGCTGGGACAGCAGATCCGCGCCGCCCGCCGCGAACGCCGCTGGACGGTCGACGAACTCGCTGAGCGCGTCGGAGTCGCCCATCCGACGATTCGCAAGATCGAGCGAGGCGACCCAACCGTGGGGCTCGGATCGGCGTTCGAGGCCGCGGCCGTCCTCGGCGTGCCGCTCTTCCACGAGGACCCGGACCGGCGTGCAGTGGAAACGGCCCGGCTTGCCGACCGCCTTGCCGTCCTGCCTGCCCGTTCGCGGCGCCCGGCGATCGACAATGACTTCTGAACCAAACCGGGCCTTCGTCTGGACCTGGCTTCCGGATCGGGTCGATCCAGTCGTGGCTGGCCGCTTGGATCGGATCGGTGAAGCCATCGTCTTCACTTACGGCCGCAGCTATCTGGAGCGCGAGGACGCACCGCCGCTCTACCTCCCTGAGCTACCGCTTGGAGATGAGCCGATCTCCCCGCGGGGTGAGGTGCACGGCTGCATCGCCGACGCTGCACCCGACTCGTGGGGGCGCCGCGTCATCCTCAACAGGCGAGTAGGGCGCGGCTCGGACGAAACGGCAGATCTCGGCCTTCTGACCTATCTGCTCGACTCAGGGTCCGATCGGATCGGCGCTCTCGACTTCCAGGAGTCGTCGAAGGACTACGTGGCGCGGTTGGCCGGCTCGGCGACGCTTGCAGAACTGGCCGAATCGGCCGCGCGCGTGGAGGCGGGCATTCCTCTCTCGGATGAGCTCGACGAGGCGCTGGTGCGGGGGAGCTCGATCGGGGGCGCGCGACCCAAGGTCCTTCTCGAGGACGGCCAGCGGCGGCTGATCGCGAAGTTCAGCTCCACGACCGACCCCTACCGGGTCGTTCAAGCCGAGTTCGTGGCCATGCGGCTGGCGGAGATCGCGGGTCTGGACGTTGCCCGCGTCGAGATGACTGAGGCGGCCGTGGACAGGAAGGTGCTTCTCGTCGAGCGCTTCGACCGCCCCGGCGAAGGACGACGGCGGGCAATGGTCTCTGCCCTGACGCTACTCGGGCTTGACGAAGCGGGAGCTCGGTATGCGAGCTACGCAGACCTCGCCGACGTCATCCGCACCCGCTTCACTCAGCCAGATCGCACTCTGCGCGAGCTCTTCTCGCGCATCACGTTCAACATCCTCACGGGCAACAACGACGATCATGCGCGCAACCATGCCGCGTTCTGGGACGGCGAGACACTCGAGCTCACCCCGGCTTACGACATCTGCCCTCAGCCGCGCGCAGGAAACGAGACCAGGCAGGTCATGGACATCGGCCGCGATGGCTGGCGCATGAGTCAGGTGGCTGGTTGCGTCGAACATTCGAAGACGTACCACCTCACAGCTGCGCAGGCGCGCGAGATCGTCGACCGCCAAGTCAGCCTGATCGGGACGAACTGGTTTGGTGTCTGCGACGAAGCCGGACTGACCAGAGTGGAACGTGAGGGGTTCTGGAAGCGCCAGTTCCTCAATCCGTACGCGATCGAGGGCTACGACGAGGCGAGCTCCTCCTTCGCCGCCTCCAGGTCGTCGGAGCGCCCGACGGACAGGCAGGCGGCCAGGCGGCCGTCGCGCAGGTAGCGGATCGCGAACTCCCCGTCGCCGGGCGAGCCCAGGACCTCCTCGGCGTCCCACTCGTAGGCCGGGCCGACGTACTCCAGCGAGGCCCAGTCGGCCAGGTCGCTGAAGAAGTAGGGCACGACGGTGTGGTCGACCCCGCGGCCGTGCAGGTTCAGCGCCGCGGTGCGGCCCTGGTTGAAGGCGACGTCCCAGTGCTCGATGCGCACGGGGCCGCCGTGGATGGGCGACTCGTACTCGCACATGTCCCCGGCGGCGTAGATCCCCGGCGCGCTCGTCTCCAGGCGCGCCGAGCAGCGCACGCCGCCGCGCTCGCCGAGCTCCAGGCCGGCGCGCTTGGCCAGCATCGTGTCGGGCACCGCGCCGGCGCCGACCACGACGAGGTCGCACTCCAGCTCGCGGCCGTTGTCCGACACGACCCGCGTGACGCGGCCGTCGGTGCCCTCGTAGCGCGCCACCCCGTCGTCGCCGAACACCTCCACGCCGTGCTCCTCGAGCACGCGCTGGAAGAACGCCGCCGCGGTCGGCCCGAACGAGCGCTCGTGGGTGACGCCCTCCTGCATGAGGATCGTCACCTGCAGGCCCAGGACCGTGAGCGACGCCGCGACCTCGGTGGCGATGTAGGAGCCGCCGATCACCACGGCGCGCGACGCGCCCCGCGCGTCGGCGCGGATGGCGTCGGAGTTGCCGAACGCCCGCAGGTAGTGGATCCCCTCGAGCTGCGCGCCGTCGACGCGCAGCAGCCGCACGTTGGCGCCGGTGGCCAGCAGGGCCTGCGAGAACGACACCTCCTCGCGCGTCGAGAGCCCGGCCACCCGCGCCTGCGCGTCGAGCTTCATCACGCTGGTGGCGGTGAGCAGCTCGACGTCGTTGTCGACCCACCATTGCGCCGGGCGGAACAGGGCGTCCTCGCGCGAGGTCTCGCCGGTCAGGTACTTCTTCGAGCAGGGCGGGCGGTTGTAGGGCGGGTCGGGCTCGCGGCCGACCAGCGCCACCGATCCCTCGAAGCCCTCCTCGCGCAGGTGGCGGGCGCAGTTGCCGGCGGCGATGCCGCCGCCGATCAGCAGGACGTCGACGTGGCGCTCGGCCACGGGTCAGGCGGGGCCGGCGCCGTCGGTCGAGGCGAAGTGCGCCGTCACCGGCCCCTCGAGGCCCGGGTCCAGCACCACCAGCACCTCGTCGCCGGCCTGGATCATCGAGTCCGCCTTGGGGACGAAGCCGGCCCCCGAGCGCAGGATGGAGATGATCAGGCTGCCCTCGGGCAGCGTCACCTGGTCCACGCGCTTGCCCGCGGCGGGCGAGTTGTCGCCCACGACGAGCTCGATGATCTCCAGGCGCTCCGCCTCGAGGTCGAGCAGGTGGACGAGCCCGTACTGGGGCACCTCGTGCTCGATCAGGCGCAGGATGAGGTCGGTCGCGCTGACCGCCGGGTGGATGCCCAGCAGCTTGAAGTGCTCGAGGTTGCGCGGGTTGTTGACCCGGGCGACGATCCGCTCCACCAGGTACTTCTCCTTGGCCACCTGGCAGATGAGCATGTTGTCCTCGTCGTCGCCGGTCACGGCGATCACGAGGTCGGCCCGCTGGATCCCGATGCGCTCGAGCACCCACAGCTCGGTGGCGTCGCCGTACTGGATGGCGTGCTCGAGCTCCTGCTCCACGGTCAGGTAGCGGCGACGGTCGTTCTCGATCACCGTCACCTCGTGCCCCTTGCCGATGAGCTCCCGGGCCAGGTTCCAGCCCACCTTCCCCGCCCCCGCGATGATCACGTACATCAGCTGCCGACCACGGCTTCCTCGAGCATCTCGATCGCGACCTTGGTCGGGCAGATCGTGTGCAGGCCCTGCTCGCGGTACCACTCGGCGCGGTAGGGGTCCAGGACGCGGACGATCACCTTGGGCACGTCGAAGCGCTTCTGCGCGATCTGGGCCACCACCAGGTTGGTGTTGTCGCCGTCGGTGCACAGGATGCAGACGTCGGCGCCGCCCATGCCCGCCTCCTCCAGCGCATCGACCTCCAGCGCCGTGCCGACCGTGAACTGGCCGCCCACGTCCTCCCACGGCGTCGTGCCGTCGGGACTCAGGCGCTCCTGCGACAGGGGGTCCTCGTCGAGCACGGAGACCTCGTGGCCCTCGTCCAGAGCCCACCGAGCCACCGCGGAGCCCACGCGCCCCGCACCCACAATGACGATCCTCATTCGCCGGACTCTAGCGATGGCGCGGTGAGGATCACGCGGCAGGGCGCCTTGTCGATCACGTGGCGCGTTACCTCCCCGACGTAGTTGTCCAGCGGCCCTCCGCGGCCCCCCAGCAGCGCGCCGCCGCGCATGCGCGACGGCGGCTCGGCGGCCAGGACGATCGCCTCCACGCCGCGCCGGCGCGCCTCCTCGACCACGGCCTGGCCGATGCGCCGGGAGCGCACGGTGGCCGTGGCCACCTCGACGCCCTCGTACTCCTCCCCCACCGCCTTGGCGCGGGCCAGGGCGCGGCGCGCCTCCTGGAGCTGCTCCTCGGGCAGCGCGGCGTCCAGCGGAAGCGACATGGGGATGCGGAAGACCCACAGCGCCTCGATCACCGCGCCTCCCTCGTCCCCCTCGGGGTCCGCGCCGGACAGGCGCCCGGCGGTCTGGATGATGTCGTCGTCCAGCGGCGTCCCGAGCAGCGGGACCAGGATCGAGCCGTACTCGGCGCGCTCGCGCTCGCGGGTCAGCGCCCCGGCCGGGATCGTCACCCGGCGCGTGAGCGACTTGCCCTCGGTCGTGCGGTAGACGACGTACAGGACCAGGCCCACGGCCATCCACCCCAGCCCGGCGTAGCGCGCCTCCCCGTTCGAGGCGACGACGGCGACCCACAGCCCGAAGCTCACCAGGGCGCCCAGCGCCGCGGGCAGCGGCAGGCGGCCCACGTTCAGGGGCATGCGGTAGGGACGGTCGCGCTCGGGCTCGCGCCAGCGCAGCACGATCACCGCGACGTGGGCGATGGTCAGCGCGAGCATGGCGCCGAAGGCGTAGATCGCCACGAGGAACTCCAGGTCGGAGGGGACGGCCAGCCCGATCGCCAGCGCCGCGGCGATGGCGATCACCACCCACGGCGTGGAGCGCCGCGGGTGCAGCCGGCCGACCGCGCTGGGGATCTGGCGGTTGGTGGCCAGCGAGTAGGCCAGGCGCGAGAGGCCGAGCATCGAGGCGTTGGCGCCCGCGATCAGGATCAGCGCCCCGCTCGCCCCCACGGCGTAGCGCGTGACGTCGGACAGCCAGGTGCCGGGCTCGTACTGCCCGGCCACGCCGAGCAGCGGCGCGTCGACCTCCGGCCCGCCCAGGGCGCCGGGCGAGAGCGCGCTGAGCGCGACCAGCGACACGCCGACGTAGAGCAGGATGACCGTGCCCGCGCGCGCGGCGACCAGCCGCCGCAGGCCCCGCCGCCCGATGGCCACCTCCCCGGCCAGCCCGGATGAGGCGTCCAGGCCGGTCGAGGCCGCCGCGGCGGCCAGCGCCAGCGCGAAGGCGAGGTCGTCCCAGGCCGGGCGCACGCCGATCTCCACGCCGTCGAAGACCTGCGTGAACGACAGC
>DATLOP010000148.1:0-24051 GCA_035536255.1 Solirubrobacteraceae bacterium | reverse complement strand
CTCCTCCGAGCCCGCCTTCCCCCTGCTATCGCTCGGTTTCTCGCCCACCTCGCCGGCCTCCCCCACCCGCATCACACGCGAGAGGTCGCTGGTTCGAGCCCAGCCGCGCCCATTCCGAGACTCCCCTTAATCGAGTCTGGGGCATCTTCGAGCTGGCGGCGTACTTCCTCTAGGGCGTAGCCACGAGCGTGGTCTGGAGGTATTCTGGTCCGGGATGGGACGGCGCATCGCTCTGGCCGGGTTGCTGGCCGTGGTCTTCACCGGCGCGACCGCCCAGGCGGTGGAGCCTGGGTCCACCTACTGGCACGCCGAGAAGCACAGCGTCACTAACGTGCAAGTGCATTCGCTGATCCAGACGGCGACCCCCAACCGGATCGACGTCCACGAGGTGACGTTCACCGTGAGCGGGACGACGCCAGCCGCGAGCCACACGCGCGTCGTGCTGTACGCGGCCGTCCGTACGAGCGGATCTGCGGCCTGCCCCGGGGCGGGATGGACGTTCCGCGAGCTGCGCCGCGTCGTGGTGCCGGACGACGGACCGCCCGTGCAGCTTCGCTTCGATCCGCCGCTGCGCGTGGAGGGAAGCAACCAGGAAGTGTGCTTCGCCTTCCAGCAGACGCTCTATCCAAACGAGACGGAGCTCGCCGTCGGCGCCAGCGGCTTCATCGTTCCGCCGCCGCCACCCCCGCCCCCGCCGCCGGACCCTCCGAACACCGTTACGGTCACCGAGACGCGAACCGTGACGACCGAGGTCCCGGCCACCGACGGCCGGGCGCCGACGACCGGCCTCAGCGGGCCCGCCTCCACCCGGCTGCGCCGCCCGACCTTCCTGCTGACGTCCGACGAGGCGGGATCGACGTTCCGGTGCAAGCTGGACGCCGCGCCCTACCGGCGGTGCCCAACGCCGTTCCGCACGGCCCTGCTGCGCCTCGGCCACCACACGCTGCGCGTCCAAGCCGTCGACGCCGCGCGCAACGTCGACCGCACGCCCGCCACGAAGCGCTTCAGGATCCTGGCACCGCTTCGTCGCCGCTAGCGTCCGGTTGCAGCGCGAATGCGCACCCTCGTCCCCTCGCCGGCTCGTGGGCTGGTACCAGTTGGTGCCAGGAAGCGACACCCGGAGGCGAGTCCGGCAGAGCCTCGCAGCCCAGGAGCGGGCGGGGATGCAAACGGCTCAAGGGTCTATCCGCTGCGGGCGAACGCGGCGGTCGGCGGGCACCGCCTCGAGCAGCGCCTGGAGCAGCGCGTATCGGAAGCCGTCGAGGTCCAGCACCGCGTACGCGTCGCCGATCAGGTCAAGCAGGCGCCGGTCCATCGCGCGCGAGCCTAGCGCGCGGCCCGCGCTCCTCAGGACGTGATGGTGACCGGGGTGCCCGGCGCGATGCGCGCGGCGAGCCAGCGGCTCTGGGCGTTCGGGACGCGTATGCAGCCATGCGACGCCGCCGTGCCGGGGGTGCCGCCGAGGTTGGCGACGCCGTGGATGGCGATCTGGCCCGGGCCGCCGGCGAACTCCTGCAGCACGTTGGAGCGGGCGCTCAGCGCGAGGGCGTAGGGCGCCCCGGCGCTGCCCGGGAGCATCCGGACGCTCTCCTCGACGAAGAAGCGCCCGTGGGGGGTCGGGGTCGAGCGCTTGCCCACGACGACCGAGAACGACCGCACGAGCCGGGCGCGGCGGAAGACGAGCACGCGCCGGCTGGACGTCCGGGCCACGATGTGCCAGGGCGTCGTCTCGCGGGTGGTGCCCCGCTGGACGATCCAGCCCGCGCCGCCGTTGGGGCGGCCGGGGACCCGGACGCGCAGCCAGCGAACTCCGCCGTCGCCGGTCCGGCGGCCGATGACCGGCAGGACCGTCTGGCCGCCCGTGATGGGTCGCCATGCCGCCACGAGCCGGGCCCGCGACGGGCGGGCGTCCGGGAGCGGCAGTGCCCGGTGCGCCTGGAGGAGAACGGCGAGCTCGACCGCCGGCTTGACGATCGGGAGGCGGGCGCCCGCGGCGGGCGCGCCGGCCGCCGCGATGGCCGCGGCGGCGAAGACGACCGCCGATGCGACGGCCGTGACAGCGCGGCGCATCAGCGCGCCTCGTAGTGGACCCGGCCCGATCCGTCGAGCTGGGTCACCACGAACCGCGTGCTGACCTTCGCCACCACCGCGGTGCAGGAGAACACGCTGCCGCTCTTCTGGTGGACCCCGGCCGGGCAGCTCACGCGCGGACGCGTTGCGCGCTGGGCGACGCTGCTGCGCTCGATCGCCCGCTCCACCTTCTCGGTGTCGAGGATCGTGGGGGGCTCCGACGAGCCGCACCCGGCGGCGGCGAGGCCGAGGGCCAGGATCGGTGCCAGAGCGAACGCGCGTGGCATGTCTAGCCGACCTTCTCGATCGAGATGGACGCGTTGACGCTCCCCTGGGTCCCCCCGATGGGGGTGGCCAGGGTGACGGCCGCGGACGACGTGTGATTGCGGATCGTCAGGACGTCGCCGGCTCCGACGGAGACGATCGCCTGGCCGGTGTTCTGCTGCGTGCCGGCCCCGGACCCGTAGATCGTGCCGGGCACCAGGACCCCGTTGACGAACAGGGCCATCTGGTTCGGCTCCGTTCCGGACACCGAGAACGTGACCTTGTAGTCGCCCTCGTTGACGAGTGTGATGTCGCCGCTGCCGACAGCGTGCTGGATGCCGGACGTCATCACGCCGTTGCTGTCGAGCGTGACGCTGCTCTCCAGCGGCACGGTCTGCGCGCCGAGGTTGTAGACGTAGGCGTACTCGGCCAGGCCGTTCGTGCCCTCCGGGCCCGTCGCTCCGGCGGCGCCGTCCGAGCCGGCGGTCCCAGCCGGGCCCTGGATGCCCTGGTCTCCGTCCGGCCCGGCGGGCCCGGTGGGCCCGGTGTCGCCGGTCGGTCCCGTCGCGCCCGTGGCGCCGGTCGCACCCGCCGCGCCGGTCTGACCCTGAACGCCCTGCAAGCCCTGCTCGCCGTCGGCGCCATCGGTGCCGACGGTCCCCTGAGCCCCGGTCGCGCCGTCGGTGCCGTCAGAGCCGTCCGAACCTGCCGGACCCTGAGCGCCGGTCGCGCCGTCGGTGCCGTCCGCACCGGTCGCGCCGTCTGAGCCCGCGACTCCCTGGGCGCCCGAAGCGCCGGTCGTGCCGCTGGGGCCCTGGGCGCCCGTGGCGCCGGTCTGACCCTGAACGCCCTGCAGACCCTGCCCGCCCTGTGCGCCCGAGGCGCCCGTCAGGCCGGTCAGGCCCGCGGCTCCCCGGTGGCCGGTGGCGCCGCGCCGGCCCCTGGCACCCCGTGTACCCCGAGGTCCGGGCCGGGCCCGGCACTCCTGCCGAACCCGTACACAGCTCGAGGAGTGGGCGCTCACGCTGCCCGTGAAGGCGGTCGGATTGCAGGGCGGAAGGGGCCTGGGGCAGGCCGCGGAGGCCAGGCCCACGGGAACCAGGACGCCCAGTGCCCCTATGACGATGCCCAGCAGCCTTCGGTATCGCTTGCCCCGCATGCTCTCGACCTGCCTTTCGCAACTGAAGGGGCCCGGAAGATCCGGGCCGTGCTTTCCTCATCGGCATCGCACGGGGCAGCGGGATACGCCGAACGGGGGATGTTCAGTCGGCCAGGCCGAGGCGCATGGCCTCGGCGACGGCCCCACCACGGTCGGAGACCTCGAGCTTGGAGTAGATGTGCTCGAAGTGGACGTCGACCACGTCGCCTCGCGCGTCCATCGTGATCGCCGCCTCGAGTGGCCGCTACTGGGGCACGACCGTCGTCACGACGACACCCCCGCGTTCCTGGCGGGTGATGGTCACGCGCACCGATCCGACGGCGGCGGTGCTCCCGTCGGCGCCGATGGCGATTCCCACCTCGGCGCCGACGACCGCGGTGACGACCGCCTGGCCGTCGGAGCCAGAAGGAGCGGCCGCGGGAGCCGCTTCGCCCGACATGGTGGCCAACGCCAACGACATCGTCGCTGCCGTTCGCAGGAATGCACCGCGGATCAGAACACCGGTGCCGCGAGCGTCGCCGCGGACCTTCCGGCGACGTGGCAGAAGGCCTCGACGACAGCGGGGTCGAACTGCGTGCCTGCGCACTGGCGGAGCTCGGCGAGGGCGGCGTCCGCTGTGAGCGGGTCGCTGTAGGGGCGCTGTGAGGTCATCGCGTCGTACGCGTCGCATACGAACACGACCCGGGCGCCGAGGGGGATGTCGTGGCCGGCCAGGCCGTCGGGGTAGCCGCGGCCGTCGAAGCGCTCGTGGGTCGAGCGGACGAGCCGCGCCACCGGCTCCAGCGCCGGTGCTGCGCCGAGGATCCGCTCGCCGATGATCGTGTGGCGCTTCATGAACGCCCATTCCTCCGCGTCCAGCGCGGAAGGCTTGTGGAGCACCGCATCCGGGATCGCCACCTTGCCGACGTCGTGGAGCTCGGCGGCGCGCACGACCTCGTCGACTTCCTCGGCGGACATCCCAAGTCGCCGCGCCACCTGCATCGAGAGGTCCGCCACCACCTCGACGTGGGCGTGAAGCTCGGGCCCGCACTCCGACAGAGCGCTCATCAGCACGTCGCGGCTCTGGCGAGACGCCGACGTCTTGTGCGTGCCCTTCTGGGCGTACATCCTGCGGTCGGCCAGCGCGAGCGCCTGCTCGGCGCTCGACGCGTCCGCGGGGACGAGCGCCAGGCCGTGGGAGCAGTCGACCGCGAATCCGGGGCCCTTCTCCGAGAGTGCGCTGGCCACCCGGGCGGCCACGACGTCGACCCCGGCACTGCCGCCGGAGATGAGGGCGCAGAACTCGTCGCCGCCCAGGCGATAGGCGGCACCGTGACCGGCAACCGCGCGGTCGAGCTCGGCCGCGAGCCGGACCAGCAGGCGATCGCCCGCCGGATGCCCGAAGGTGTCGTTGTAGGCCTTGAACCCGTTTAGGTCGAGCAGCAGGACCGCAAGTGGGGCGTCGGGGCGCGCGGCGGCGATCTCGCTCTCCAGGTCCTGCAGCAGGGCCCGGCGGTTGCTCAGCCCGGTGAGGGAGTCGTTGAGCGCCTCGTGCCGGCTGGAGCGCAGCAGCGTCCGGTTCTGCAGGAAGGTGACGAACAGGCGCGTCGCCACGAGACCGAGCGTGGCCGCGGCAAAGCCCACGCCGAGCATCGAGATGCGGTCGAAGTGGTCGTAGAGCAGCAGCCCGACGGCGATCACGGCGGCCGCGGCCGGCGCGGCGGCGGACATCAGCCCTTCCTCCGCCGTCGTCTTGCGCTCGGCGGGCTGCCAGGCCGCTGTGGCGATGAGGAGGAAGGCCGCCGGCCACATCACGTCGAGCAGACTTCCCTCGACATAGGTCCCGTTCGCCGTCTGCAAGAGCCAGAGGAGGTCAGCCGTGCCGAGCGTCAGCAAGCCCGCGCCCGCCACCAGCCAGGCTCGTCCGGGGCGCCAGCCCGATCGACCGAAGACCGTCGTCACGACCATCAGGAGGACGAGGTCCATGACCACGTACGACAGGCCCGTGGCGACGACCGCCACCGAGCCCGCCGTCGCCTCCATGACCGTCTCGAGGACCAGCGTCGAGGCCACGGCCGCCAGGGCCAGCGCGGCGATCGCGCCATCGAGCCACAACGACAGCGAGGCCTCTGAGAGGCGGCTGCGCGCCACCAGCAGGAACGCCACGCACATGACCGGGTACGCCGGGATCCAGAGCGCGTCGGCCACCGAGGGGATCGGCAGCGCCCCGTTGGCGTCCAGCACCTCGAAGAGGAAGTCCCCGGCGCACCACAGGGCGATCCCCGAACCCATCACCAGCCAGGCGAGACGTTCCTCGCGCCGGGCCACGACGCGTGCCCAGCAGGCTACGGCCGCGCCCGCGATCAACGCCAGCTCGACCCAGCGGGTGAACAGCTCGTCGGTCCCGGCGCCACCCAGCCCGAACGTCGCGTGCGAGGCGCACGCCACGAGCGCGAGCACGGCGGGGAACGCGACCCAACGGCCCGGGCGGGCCCGGTCTGATGGCTGGTGGCGGTGCACGCCTACTTATCGACGCGTGCGATTACGGCGGGCATACGCCCGACCGGCGATGGGGGCTCTCAGCCGCTGCTGCCGGCGTGACCGAGCGGGATCTCTCCGGAGCCCGCTGCGAGCATGACGAGGTGCGACCGCGTCCTGGCGCCCATCCGGTTCGTGGCGTTGCGAATGTGCGTCCGCACGGTGTGCGGCGAGAGGAAGAGGTGCTCGGCGATCTCCTCCCCGCTCTCCCCTCCCGACAGCAGGCCGACGATCTCTCGTTCGCGGGGTGTCAGCAGGTGGTCGCCGGCCGCGGGAGCCGCCAGCCGGGAGTCAACCGGGCCGTGTCCGCCCGCCACGAGGCGGATCGCCGTCAACAGCTCGGCCTTGGTCCCCAGCTTGGACGCGGTCCCGTCCGGCGCATCCGTTCCCGGAGGAAATTGCGGGGACACGCCTCCGCTGTACACCAGGACACGCAGGCCGCGTGCGTGTGCCTGGGCGATCAGCTCGAGCCCGCTCTCCTTCTGCAAGCTGATGTCAAGGGTGATCACGTCGGCGTCGCGCTGCGCGATCATGCGGCGCGCCTCCGCGATGTTGGACGCGACACCGGCGATCTCGATCCCCTCCCCGCGGAGCATCGTGGCCAGGGCGCCGGCCATGGCGGCGTGGTCCTCGACGATCAGCATCCTCAGCGGCCGGTCGGCGCGTGCGGCGGTATGGCTCCAGGGGGACGGGGGCTCCCGATACAGCTCCCGGACCTGTTCGATCTCGGGAAGCACGGCCCGGAAGGCGGCCACGACGGCGCGGTCGAACTGCGTGTCCGTGTCCCGCTCCAGCATGTCGAGGGCGACCGGGACCTCGAACGCGGTCCGGTACACGCGCGGGTGCGTCAGCGCGTCGAAGACGTCGGCGACCGCGGTGATGCGGCCCGCCAGCGGAATGTCCTCCCCGGCCAGCCGGGCCGGATACCCCGTGCCGTCCATCCACTCGTGATGGGTCGCGGCAATGCTGGACGCCATGTCGAGGATCTCGATGCCCGAGCCGGCAAGGATCTCGTGCCCTATGAGAGCGTGTCCCTCGATGGTGGTGCGCTCGGCCTTCGTCAAGCGCCTGGGCTTCTGGAGGATGTGATCGGGAATGCCGATCTTGCCCACGTCGTGCAGTGCGCTCGCCGCACGCAGGCTGGCGCACTCCTCGTGGTCCCACCCCATCTCGCGGGCGATCAAGGCGGCCGCGCGGCTCACTCGCTCGACGTGCTCCGCGGTCTCGTCGTCGTGAAACCTGCCGGCTCGTATGAGACACCCGATAATTCCCTGCTGCCCCGCCTCCGGTCGCGAGGGGCCCTGCTTGACCAGCACGTCCTCGGCTCGTCGACGGAGTGCCTGCAAGACTTTCACCGCGAGCTGCTCGGCGCTGAACGGCTTCCCCAGGTACGTCGAGCTCTCGTGCGCGACCGCTCTCGCGGCGACCCCGAGCGGCTCGCCGAGCGGCTCGCCGAGCAAGACGGTCGCCGTGTCCGCCTCGAGGCCCTCGAGGCAGCCGCCGAAGTCGCTCGTACCGTCGTCGGGAGAGTCGACGACGATGAGGTCGCGGGCCGGCTCGGCGAGCGCCCGCTCGCACTCCGCTCGGGTCGCCGCGATCCGGGTGGACATCCCCTGGCGCTCGAGCATCCGGACGACGTCCCGCCGAACCCCAGCGTCGGCTCCGACGACCAGCGCGGTCATCGCCTCGCCCGCGCGCCCGACGTAGGGGTCTATCGACATGTCCTCGGTGACGAGTGGAACATAACTCCATCGTCCAGGGTGAGACCGCGGTTGCAAGGGGCCGATCGACCCATGGAGAGCGTCGATTCCGGCACTTCCCTCTCCGTCTTCGCATTAGAATCAAACGGCGAGGCGCACTGTGGCGGGACAGACTTTTGGTATATCGGAGAAGCGCGTGGCCTCGCTGCCGGAGGTCGTCGGCCTTCTGGAGTCGCTGCCTGACGTCGGGACGCAGCTCTGGTACTCGGACTCCGACGTACCCGAGTGGTCGGACAACCTGTTCCGGCTGCTGGGTTACGAGCCTGGTGAGATCGCACCCTCGCATGACGCGTTGCGCGATCACGTCCACCCGCTCGACCGCGCTGAGACGGATGGGAACCTGGGGCCCGCCGCGAAGGGCCCGGCCGAGGTCGCATTCCGCATAGTCCGCACGGACGGCGAGGTCCGCCACGTTCGGTCCAAGGTCAGGCCGCCGGCGGACAGGTCGCGGACTGACACCGGGGGTGTCATACAGGTAATCCGTGACGTCACCGATTTGACACACCTGAGCCGCGCTGCCGCGGCCCATGTGGCCGTCTCCAACGCGCTGGCCGATTGGGACGGGCTGGAGTCCGGCGGCCGGCGGCTGATCCGCGGACTCGCGGAGGCCTTGGGGTTCTACCGCGGAGGGCTCTGGGTCCCACGCGGGGACGTCTTGCTCGCGCGGGTGTTCTGGCAGCGCGAGCCCGACACCGGAGTGTTCGACGCCCTCAGCCTGCCCAGGCTGCCGGCGGGGAGTGGGGTCGCGGGCGCCGCCTGGGAGGCGCGCGCGCCCGTGAGCATCACCGACAATCGTGACCCGCGCCTGCAGCCGTTCCGCAACATCGGCGACCGCGAGAGTATCCGCGGGGCCGTCGGGATCCCGGCGCTGGCCGGGGACGAGACGCTGGCGGTCCTCGCGTTCGTGTCGCACGAGGAAATGCCGCTGTCAGAGGGCCTCATGCGGTCGTTCACCGCAATAGCGAATGACGTCGGGCGGTTCCTCGACCGTCGCCGCGGACAGCTCGAGTCCGCGCCGCTGACCCGACGTCAGCAAGAGGTCTTCGCGCTCGCGGCCGACGGCATGAGCTCCGCGCAGATAGCCGAGCGCCTGGGGATAAAACCCGGAACCGTGGCCAGCCATTTCGAGCACGCATACACCCTCCTCGGAGCGCACAACCGCGCCGCCGCTGTGGCAAGAGCACTGCGACTTGGCCTGATCGACTGACATGTTCGCCAAGGAAGACCGCACCCGCGATCTGAGTTCCACCGAGGGGTTCGCTGACCCGGTGCTCGCCGTCGCGCATTTCGACCAGCTGCAACGCAACTTTTCCCCGGAGGCGTTCAGGGAGCTCGTCGACATCTACCTCGGACAGGCCGGCTGCCTGGTCCGGGAGATCACCCAGGCGCTGGCCGAACGCGACGGCGATCGCGCCGGTGCAGCCGCACACAAGCTGCGTGGCAGCAGCGCCACCCTCGGCGCGCGCGCCCTCACGGACCTGTGCGCAACGCTCGAGCTGCAGGCCTCAGACGACGACCCGTTGGCCGTGGCCGGCATGTCGACGAAGCTCCAGGGGGCGCTCGACGCGACCGTGCGGGCGCTGGAATCCGAGCTCTCGAAGGTGCAACGTGCTGGTGCTGATCGCTGAAGACGACGCGATCGCGCGGCAGGTGCTCGAGATGCGCGTCAAGCAGCTCGACCACGACACGGTGCTCGCGTCCGACGGCGCCGACGCCTGGGATCGCTTCCAGGACGTTCACCCCGACGTGGTCATCACGGACTGGTCGATGCCCCACCTCAGCGGCATCGACCTGTGCCGGAAGATCCGCGCTCACGCCGGCGACGGCTACACATACGTGATCGCCGTCACCGCCAAGCGCGAGCACCGCTACGCGCTGGAGGCGATGCGCGCCGGGCTCGACGACTACCTGACCAAGCCCGTCGATCCCGAGGAGCTGGAGCTGCGCCTGCTCGCCGCCGAGCGCCTGAAGGCGTCCTACGCCGAGATGCGCGCCAGCCAGCGCCGCGCGGCGCCTCGCAGCAGCGAGCCAACGCCCGACGGCCGGCGCCGGGTGCTCGTGGCCGACGACGACCCGGTCGTGCGCGCCATGTTCGCCGGGCTGATCGAGGCCGATCCCACGCTGGCGCTCGTCGGCATCGTGGAGGACGCGGAGCAGGCCGTCGAGCTTGCCAAGCGCGAGCTGCCGGACGTGGCGATACTCGACTGGATCATGCCCGGGGGCGGCGATCGCGCCGCTTCGCAGATCCACCAGCACAGCCCGATGACGGCGATCGTCGGGATGAGCGCCTCCAACGAGCCCGCGGCATCCTTCGACATGCTGCGCGCCGGAGCCCGCGACTTCATCCGGAAGGGCTCGACCACGGACGAGGTCCTGCAGCTCCTGCAACACGTCGGACGCGCCCCCTAGACCGCCCAGATACCACGGATGGAGTAGTGAGGCGGCCGGCTCCCCGCCCGATAGCTACTGCATGCCGACTCTACCGCCTGCCGCGCCCGACACCGTCGACGCCCCGACGCTCCTGAGCGTCCTGGCCCGCATGAAGGAGGGCGACTTCACCGCCCGCATGCCGCTCGATTGGACGGGCGTCGCCGGCAAGGTCGCCGACGGCTTCAACGACGTGATCGTCGCCAACCAGACGCTCGAAGCCGAGCTGTCCCGGGTCAGCCGCGTCGTGGGCAAGCAGGGAGAGCTCTCGCAGCGGATCGCGCTCGGGGGCTCGACCGCGAGCTGGTCCGAGAGCATCGCGTCCGTCAACGGCCTGATCGACGCCCTGGTGCGCCCCACGAGCGAGATGCAGCGCGTCATCGGCGCGGTGGCGGACGGCGACCTGAGCAAGAAGGTCACCGCCGACGTGAGCGGCGAGATGCTCGACCTCAAGAACACGATCAACGCGATGGTCGACCAGCTCAACGGGTTCATCTCGGAGATCACCCGGGTCGTCCGCGAGGTCGGCACGGAAGGCAAGCTCGGCCAGGCCGCCGCCGTGACCATCGAGGTGGGCGGCGTCTGGAAGGACCTGACCGACAACGTGAACCTGATGGCCGCCAACCTGACCGGGCAGGTCCGCAACATCGCCGAGGTCACGACCGCCGTGGCCGAGGGCGACCTCAGCAAGAAGGTCTCGGTCGACGTGAAGGGCGAGTTCCTGGAGCTCAAGAACACCGTCAACGCGAAGGTGGACAAGCTTCGGGCCTTCTCCGGCGAGGTGACGCGCGTCGCCCGCGAGGTGGGCGTCGAGGGCAAGCTGGGCGGTCAGGCGGAGTCCGAGCACCTGGCCGGGGTCTGGAAGGACCTCACGGACAACGTCAACCAGCTGGCCGCGAACCTCACGGACCAGGTCCGCGCGATCTCAGACGTGGCCACGGCCGTGACCGAGGGCGACCTCACACGGCAGGTCCACGTCGAGGCCAGCGGCGAGGTGGCCGTCCTGAAGGACAAGCTCAACGAGATGATCGGCAACCTGCGCGAGACCACACGCGAGAACGTCGAGCAGGACTGGCTGAAGACCAACCGCGAGCGCTTCACGCGCATGCTCCAGGGGCAGCGCGACCTGGCGACCGCGTCGGACATGATCCTCTGCGAGCTGGCCCCGCTGGTGTCCGCCCAGCACGCCGTCTTCTACTCGATGACGCAGCCGGCCGACGGCAGCGACCCGGTGCTCGAGATGCAGGCCGCCTACGGCTACGAGGAGCGCCGGCGCCTGTCCACGTCCTTCGGCCTGGGCGAGGGCCTCGTCGGCCAGTGCGCCAAGGAGAAGAAGCGAATCCTCATCACCGAGGTCCCGGCCGACTACGTGCGGATCAACTCGGGGCTCGGCGCCGCGTCGCCGCTGAACATCATCGTCCTCCCGGTCCTGTTCGAGGGGTCGGTCCGAGCGGTCATCGAGCTCGCGTCGTTCTCGCCCTACAGCGAGACCCACCAGGCGTTCCTCGACCAGCTGCCCGAGAGCATCGGCCTCGTGCTCAACACGATCGAAGCGGACACCCTCAAGGAGGACCTGCTCAAGCAGTCCCAGTCGCAGGCCGAGGAGCTGCGCTCTCGCCAGGAGGAGCTGCGTGAGAGCAACGCGGACCTCGGCCGCCAGGCGGAGCTCCTGGCGAAGCAGAACACCGAGGCCGAGCGCCGCAACCAGGAGGTCGCCCAGTCCAAGGACCTCGTCGAGGAGAAGGCGGGCCAGCTCGCCATGTCGTCGAAGTACAAGTCGGAGTTCATCGCCAACATGTCCCACGAGCTGCGCACGCCGCTCAACAGCCTGCTGATCCTCGCCGAGCAGCTCGAGGACAACCCCTGCGAGACGATGACCGGGACGCAGGTTCAGTACGCGGGGGCCATCCGGGAATCCGGGCACGAGCTGCTCGAGCTGCTCAACAGCATTCTCGACCTCGCCAAGAGCGAATCGGGGACCGTGAAGCTCGACATGGCCGCTCTTTCGGTGGCCGACCTCCGCACCGCGCTCCTGCGCGAGTTCGAGCCGGTCGCTCAGGACGAGGGGCTCGGGTACACGATCGAGATTGCGCCCAGCAGCCCCGAGAGCTTCGACACGGATTCCCAGCGCGTCCGTCAGATCCTCAAGAACCTGCTGGCCAACGCATTCAAGTTCACCGACCACGGCGACGTGGGCGTTGAGATCAGCGTGCCCGCAAACGGCTGGAACCGGGACCTGGCGACGCTGGCCGAGGCGCCGGCTGTCATCGCGCTCGCCGTCAGCGACACCGGCATCGGGGTCTCCGACGAGGATCGCGAGCGCATCTTCGAGGCCTTCGCGCAGGGTGACGGCACCACCACCCGCAAGTACGGCGGCACCGGCCTCGGCCTGTCGATCAGCCGCGAGCTCGCCGGCCTGCTCGGCGGCGAGATCACCTTGAAGGCCTCGCCCGGCGGCGGCAGCACCTTCACCCTCTATCTCCCCCTGACGCCGTCGCCGGCCCCGGCCGCGGACCCCGCACCCGTGAGCGCCGGCGACGACGGCCACCCGCAACCCGGCCTCGACGATGGTCCGTTCGAGGGCGTGAAGGTGCTGATCGTCGACGACGACTACCGCAACGTCTTCGCCCTGACGGCCCTGCTCGAGCGCGCCCAGGCGGACGTCATCGGCGTCGAGAGCGGCGCCGACGCGATCGCCGAGCTCGAGAAGACGCCCGGCATCGACCTCGTCCTCATGGACATCATGATGCCGGTGATGGACGGCTACGAGACGATGGGAGCGATTCGTGCGCTCGACCGGTTCAAGGCACTGCCGATCATCGCCGTGACCGGCAAGGTCGTCGGCGGTGAGCGCGAGCGCTGCCTCGAGGCCGGCGCGAACGACTACGTGCCCAAGCCGGTCAACACCACCGAGCTCATCGCCGCCATCGGACCTTGGCTTCCCGCCCGAACGAAGCGCGCGACATGAACCCCGGGTCGCCCGTCCCCATCCTGATGGTGGACGACAGTCCGACGAAGCGCATGGTGCTCAGGGCCATCCTGGCGCCGCTCGGACACTCGATCGTCGAGGCCGAATCCGGGCAGGAAGCCCTGCGGGCCGTGATGGCCCAGGACTTCGCGGTCATCCTGATGGACGTGAAGATGCCGGGGATGGACGGCTTCGAGACGGCCGCGCTGATCCGTCAGCGACGGCAGTCTCAGATGACTCCGATCATCTTCATCACGGCCCACGGGAAGGACGAGCTCCAGAAGCGCGACCTCTACGCCGAGGGCGCGGTCGACTTCATCTTCGCGCCCGTCCCCGCCGACGAGCTGCGCGCCAAGGTCTCGGTCTTCGCCCACCTGTTCAGCCAGGCCGCGGAGCTGGCGGAGCGCGCCAGAGATGCGCAGATCTCGGCGGACCGCCTGAGGCTCCTGACCGACGCCGCGCCGATCGGGATATTCCAAACCGACGCCCAGAACCGGTACGTGTACACGAACCCGCGCTGGACCGAGCTGACAGGCATCACGGCGGAAGCCGCCCACGGCAAGGAGTGGGACACGATCATCGCCCCCCATGAGCGCGCCGAGCTCGCCGCTCAGCCCACCGAAGGCGCTGCCGATCGCGCCGAGCTCAGCCACCGGTTCGATCTGGAACGTCCCGACGCACTGCCACTGGTCGTGCTCGCGACTTCGAGGTCCATCCCCGACCGCGAGGGCGGGACCGCCGGATGGGTCGGGACGCTCGCCGACGTGACGGCCGAGGCCGAGGCGTCTCGGCTCAAGTCGCACTTCCTCGCGAACATGAGCCACGAGATCCGCACCCCCATGAACGGGGTGATCGGCATGTCCGACCTGTTGCTCGACACGGACCTCGACGCGCAGCAGCGCGACTATGCGCTGACGGTCCGCAGCTCCGGCGATGCGCTGCTCACGATCATCGACGACATCCTCGACTTCTCCAAGGTGGAGGCCGGACGGGTGGAGATCGAGGAGATCGAGTTCGACCTCCGCGAGACGGTCGAGGCCGTCATGGACCTGCTGGCCGGATCGGCGTACGCCAAGGGCCTCGAGGTGGTGGTGGCCGTCGACGATGACGTGCCCGCCGTGCTGAAGGGCGACCCGGGTCGCGTCCGCCAGGTGCTGCTCAACCTGGTCGGCAACGCCATCAAGTTCACGCCCGCGGGCGAGATCGTCGTGCGGGTCAGGCAGGCCGAGGCGTCCGGGGAGGCCTGCGTCGTCAGGTTCGAAGTCTCGGACACCGGGGACGGCATGGCGCCGGAGAAGAGCGCGCTGGTCTTCGAGCCCTTCGTCCAGGCGGACACCTCGATCACGCGCAAGTACGGCGGCACGGGCCTCGGGCTGGCGATCAGCCGCCAGCTCGTCGAGCTGATGGGTGGGGACTGCGGCGTGTCCAGCCGCCTGGGAGAGGGCAGCGAGTTCTGGTTCACGATCTCCGTAGGGGCGGACCCGTCGCAGCCGCAGCACGCGACATCGGCGCCCGACCCCGGCCTGGCCGGCGTCAGCGTCCTGATCGCCGACGACAACGCCACGCTACGTGGCGTGCTGTCCAAGCATCTGACCGTCTGGGGCGCGAGCGTCGAGACCACGACCCCGGGCGACGGCGCGATGTCCGCGCTGCGAGCCGCCGCCGCCCGGGACCGCCCCGTCGAGGTGCTCCTCCAAGCCTCGAAGACCGACCTGCAAGGACTGGACCCTCCCCACACCGTGCTCATGTCCAAGCCGGTCCACCTGGCCGACCTGCACGACGGTCTGCGCGTCGCGGTCGGACTGGAGGCGACCGCGCCTGAGGACACCTCCGGGCAACCCCCTTCGAAGCCGGCCGAACTGGCGTCCGGCCTGCTGCTCGTCGCCGAGGACAACCTGATCAACCAGAAGGTGGCCGTGGCGACGTTGTCGGGCGCCGGCTATCGCGTGGACACCGTGCTGAACGGCGCGGAGGCGGTGGCCGCGGTGGCGCGGCAACGCTACGACGCCGTCCTCATGGACTGCCAGATGCCGGAGATGAACGGCTACGAGGCGACCGCCCGCATTCGCGAGAACGAAGGTCAGGGGCGCCAGACCCCGATCATCGCCCTGACCGCCGGAGCCCGGGCGACCGACCGGGTGCGCTGCTTCGCGTCCGGCATGGACCACTATCTCGCCAAGCCCGTGAGCAAGGACGCCCTGCTGTCCCTCGTGGCGAGCTACGTGAAGAAGGGAGATCAGACGGCCCAGTCCCTGAACGACGGCGTCGTGGCCGAGCTCGAGGCGCTCGAAGGCGACGTCCTGCCCGGCCTGGTCTCCCAGTTCTTCGACGAGGCGGCCGAGCAGGTCTGGGAACTGACCCAGGCGATCGGCCGCGGCGAGGCCGCCGGTGTCGTCCGGCTGGCGCACCTGCTCAAGGGCAGCAGCGCCACCGTCGGGGCCGTCGCCGTCTCGCATGTCGCGTCCGAGCTCGAGAGCACCGCACTCGCGGGCGACCTGGCCCCGGCGGACTCGCTGATGAAGCGGCTCGGCACCGGCCTCGACGAGGCCAGGGACGCGTTCGGCAGCCGGATGCACGCAGTGCTCAGCTGATCGCCTGACGCGCGCCCGCGAAGTCATGAGGTCTCGACGTCCGGCATCTCTGCGATGGCCTGCCGTGCGGCCTTGGCGAACGGCGTCGGCTCCACGCCGAAGACGTCGAGGATGTCGTTGCGCTCGACGGTCAGGTCGCCGTGCAGGCCCTGCATGAGCGGCTCGAGCAGCTCGCGATCCTCCCCGGTGACCAACGACGTGACCGCGGCCTCCAGACGGGCGTTGCTGAACGGCAGCGGGAACGACCGATGCGTCTCGCCGAGCAGCTCGGTGACGACCTCGGTCATCTCGGCGATGGTCAGCTCGTCGGGGCCCGCGATGTCGTAGGCGCCGGGCTTCACGTCCCGGGCGGCGACCAGGCAGGCCACGACGTCGTCGATGGCGATCGGCTGCGTGCGGCTCTCGCGCCAGGCCGGCATCGCCAGGACGGGAAGCCGGCTGACTATCCGCACGAGGGTGCCGAACGAGGCGGACCCCGAGCCCACGATCATCGACGCGTGGAGCGCGACGAGCTCGGGCCCCGCCGTGGCCAGGAGGTCCTCGACTTCCTGACGGGAAGCCAGGTGCTCGCTGTGCTGCTCGCCGGTTCCGCGGATCCCGCCGAGGTAGATCGTGCGGCGCACGCCCGCCGCGCGGGCCACCTCCACGTAGTTCTCGGCGGCCGTGCGGTCGCGCTCGGCGAACCCCTGACCGCCCCCGGGCTCCATCGAGTGGACCAGGTAGTAGACCTCGTCCATTCCCTCGAGCGCCGGCACGAGCGACTCGCGATCGGCCAGGTCGGCTTCGACCACCTCGCCGGATTGGCGCTCGGAGAGCCGCGTGGCGTCGCGCACCAGGCACCGGATCACCCCGGCGTCTCGCAGCGCAGGCAACAGGGCGCCCCCGACGAACCCGGACGCGCCGGTCAGCAGGACAGACGCTACGGGTCTGGCTGAACCGGACTCGGCCACACCGACCGCCTACCCCGATGCGGCGGGCGCAGACCTCTGCCGCCATCGGCGTGGTGTAGGGCGCCGCCGCCCGGGTAACCGAACCCCATGACGACCGGCGAGGCGGCGTAGTGGCCCGTACCGAGCGCGTGATCGAGGCCTCCGCTCAGGCGGTGTTCGACGTGCTCGCCGACCCGCGCGGGTACGCGTACTGGGTCATCGGCTCGATGGAGGTCCGCGACGCCGACGACGCGTGGCCCCAGCGCGGCAGCCGCTTCCACCACACCGTGGGCATGGGCCCGCTGCGAGTCAAGGACCACACGCGCGTCGAGGAGGTGGAGCCCGGGCGCTTCCTGCAGCTGCAGACCAAGGCGCGGCCGCTGGGCAACGCCCGGGTCAAGCTCGAGCTCGAGCCCGCGGGGCAGGCCACGAAGGTCACGATGATCGAGGACCCCGCGGACAAGCCCACGGCGTTCGTCTTCATGCCGTTGACGCACCTTCTGATCCGCGGCCGCAACGTCCGCTCGCTGGACCGGCTCGCGGAGCTCGCGGAGGGCCGGGTCACGATGCCGGGCGACGAGCCCGGGGCGCCGGCGCGCGAGATCGACGGGGAAGGCAGCGTGGAGAACCCTGAGGCGCGCAGGCGCCGGCGGCGGATCCCCCGGTCCGCGCGCGTGGCGCTCGGGATCGCCGCCGCGGGCCTGCTGGCGCTCGCGATCGCCAAGACACCGCGGTTTAGCGCGCTGGGACAGCGGTAGACGGCACGCATGCGAAACGAAAGAAGTCCCATCCAGCGCGCCGCGGGCCTCGTCGGCCTCACCTTCCTGCTCGTCGGCGTCGCCGGCTTCATCCCCGGTGTCACCACCAACCTCTACGACGGCCTCGAGCTGGCCGGGCACGACGGCAACGCCGAGCTGCTTGGCATCTTCGAGGTCAGCGTCCTGCACAACGTCGTGCACCTGCTCTTCGGCGTCGCGGGGCTCGTCCTCGCAGCGACGCCCCGGGGCGCGCGCACCTTCCTGCTCGGCGGCGGCGCCATCTACCTCGTGCTGTGGGTCTACGGCCTGCTCATCGACCACGAGAGCAGCGCCAACTTCGTGCCGCTCAACACGGCCGACGACTGGCTGCACTTCGCGCTGGGCGCCGGGATGATCGGTCTCGGCCTGGCCCTCTCGCGCGACCGCGACCGCGAGGCGGGCTCGCAGACCACAGCGCACGCCGGCTGACCGCCGAGGGATCAAGGCAGGGGGGCGAGCCAAGCGGCTCGCCCTTCGTCATTCCGGGGCCGGACCTCGGGAGCGGTCGAGCGCGCGCCGGGCGTCGTCGTGGTCGAGGAAGTCCTCGATGGCGGCGATCTTCCCGTCGCGCAACGTGAAGGCGACGAACACCCGCGCGCCGAAGGGCAGCGCGCTGGCGTGACCGGTCCCCGTGAGCTTCACCCGCGCCAGCACCCCCTCGCCGTGGCGCTCCAGGCCGGTCACCTCGTACGTCAGGTCGTCGGCCCAGTCGCTCTCGAAGAACTCCGCCATGTAGCCGCGAAAGCCCTCGCGGCCGTGATACTCCCCGGCCTCGGCCACCTGCGCGATCGGCCGGTAGACGACGTCGGGCGCCAGCATGTCCAGGCGGCTCCAGTCGTTCGTGAGGCCCAGCTCCATGAAGCGCTCGACGGTCGCGACGTTCGCGCTGTCGGGGTCGGCGTCCTGCAGGCGCACCGCTCGCCCGTCGCGCAGCGTCCACATGTGCCCGTAGCGCTCGGCGACCTCGATCCCGCTCCCGCGGCCCTCGGCGCGCATGACGGCGACGACGAGGACCCGGTCGCCCAGGTCCACGATCCGCTCGGCCTCGAAGCGCACGTTGTCGAGGCCGTCGAACCAGTGCAGGAGCGTGTCGCGCAGCGGCGCCAGCCCGGTCGTGGTGCCCGACGCGTCGATGGTCGTCGGGGACCACGTCACCTCGATCTCGGGGTGGAAGATCGCGGCATCGGGGAAGCGTCCCTCGCGCCACTGCGCGTACACCCGCTCGAGCGTCTCCACGTCCTCCCGCGACATGCCGTGACGAGTATCCCTCGGGACGTCTAGCCTTGCTCGCCCCGTGCTGCGCTGCGCTCTCGTCACCACCGTCCTCCTGGCCGCCGGGGCGACGTCCAGCGCGTCGGCGGCGGGCCCGCCGCTGACCGAGCCGGCCGACCGGCTCGCCGGCGCGCTGGGCTGCACGTCCGAGCTGCGCGGCGCGCAGCGCACGCCGGTCCTCCTCGTCCACGGCACGGGGACAACCGTCGAGGAGTCCTGGCGCTCGGGGTACCTGCACGCGCTGCCGCAGGAGGGGATCGTGGCCTGCGCCGTGCAGCTGCCGGCGCGCTCGATGGACGACATCCAGATCGCCTCGGAGTACGTCGTCTCGGCGGTGCGGCGCATGGCCGCCGCGAGCGGGCGCAAGATCGCGATCCTCGGACACAGCCAGGGCGGGCTGGAGCCGCTCTGGGCGCTGCGCTGGTGGCCCGACCTTCCGGGGCTCGTCGAGGACGCGATCGGACTGGCCGTTCCCTACAACGGCACCGAGCAGGCCAACGACCGCTGCCAGCAGCCGTGCCAGCCCGCCGTCTGGCAGATGCGGCGCGGCTCGCGGTTCATGACCGCTCTGCGCGCGGCCCCGGTCCCGCGCGGGCCCGCGTACACGTCGATCGCCACGGTGTTCGACCAGCTCGCCACCCCGGCCCCGGCCGCCAGCCGGCTCGAGGGCGCCCGCAACCTCGTGCTCCAGGACCTGTGCAACGGGCGCCCAGTCGACCACGTGGGGCTCGTCTACGACAACCTGACGTACCAGCTGGTGCTCGACGCGATCGGCCACCCCGGGCCCGCCGACCCCGCGCGCCTGCCCGCCGGGATCTGCCAGACCACGACGCTGGCGGTCGACGTGCGGACGTTCGCGCAGGACAGCGGCGCCGGCGCGGCCAACCTGGTCGCCGCGTTCACCTTCAGCCCCACGGTCCCCGCCGAGCCCGCGCTCTTCTGCTACGCCGACCCGGCGAGCCCGCGCGGCGCCGGGACGATCTGCCCGGCGGGCGCGGCCGGCGGCGCACCGCGCAGCCCGCCGCGCACCGCGCCGCGCCTGCGCCTGCAGGTCTCTCCGCGCACGGTTCGAGCCGGCCGGTGGGTGAGGCTGCGCTTCCGCGTCACCTCGACCGGCGCGTCCCCGGCCGGCCGGGCCCGCCACGTCGCCGCGCCGGGCGCCACCGTGCGCATCGCCGGACGCGCGGTCCGGACCGGACGCACCGGCCGCGCCAGCCTGCTCGTGCGCTTCGCCCGCCCCGGCGCCCATCGCGCCCGCGCCTCGCGGCGGGGAGCCCGCGCGGCCACCGCCACCGTGTTCGCGCTGCGGTCGCCGCGACGGCCGCGGTTCACCGGCTAGGCGAACGGCGACTTCGACTGCCCGGGGCGTCTAGTTCCGGGGGCCTTTCCTCAAGGGCGACCTGAAATCTGGCGATCTAGATAGAACACCAGAGGAGATCTGCCGACTCAGGCACCCCCGTCGCGAGACGGGTCCGCAAAGCCACGGGACTCCATCCGAGTTCGCCGGGCTACCAAGAAGCGCCACCATCGATTGCCCGCACGGGCCGTCCCTGGCGCCCACGGAACGTCGTAGGGGCTGCTCGTCACATGCAGGGAGGACTTCATGTCCCGCCCGACCCATCGCAAGCTTCGCCGGCGGCTCGGCCTCGCCCTGGCCGCCGCCTCCGCTCTCATGGCCTTCCCGACCGCCGCACAGGCTGTCCCGGTCGACCTGGGCACAGCGGGTCCCTTCGTCGTCCTCGGCGGGCAGTCGGTCACGAACACCGGCCCGTCGGTCCTCAACGGCGATCTCGGCGTGTCCCCCGGAACTTCGCTCGTCGGCTTCGGATCGCCGGCCGTCGTCAACGGGGCCACCCACAACAACGACGCCGTCGCCGGCCAGGCGCAGGCCGACCTGATCGTGGCGTACGACGTGGCGGCGAACGAGCCCGTCGCACCGGCCAACGTCCTGACCGGGACCAACCTCGGAAACCGCACGCTGACCGCCGGCGCCTATCGCTACACCTCGTCGGCCCAGCTCACCGGCCAGCTCACGCTGGACGCCGAGGGCGACCCGACCGCGCAGTTCGTCTTTCAGATCGGCTCCACGCTGACCACCGCGCCGGCCAGCTCGGTCCGGCTGATCAACGGCGCCTCGCCGTGCAACGTCTTCTGGCAGGTCGGAAGCTCGGCCTTCCTGGACACGACGACGGCGTTCCAGGGCAACATCATGGCCCTGACCACCATCGCCTTGGAGGACGGCGCCTCGGTGATCGGCCGGCTGCTCGCCCGCAACGGCTCGGTGACCCTCATCAACGACGTCCTCGACAACTCGCCGTGCGTAACGGGAAGCACGACGACGCCCCCTCCGGGCGGCACGACCCCGCCCCCGTCGGGCACGACCCCGTCCGGCGGTTCGTCCTCGTCCGGCACGTCGGGGACCGTCGCCCCGGCGGCGTCCGGTGACGGGAGCGCGGTTGCTCCCCCCACGGCCACGGTGCAGGCCGCGCCGGTCGGTCAGGCGATGCCGAGGCAGACGCAGAACGGCAGCTCGACGATGCGGCGCCGGCCGCGCACCACCTGCACGGACGGCTTCCGCGCGACCGTCCGCGGGCGCATGATCCGCCGGGTCGTGTTCAGCCTGGACGGCCGCCGGGTGAGCAGCCGCAGCCGATCCCCGTTCCAGGTGCACGTCCGGGCCGCCCCGGGCCGCCACACGGTGACCGCCCGCGTGACGTTCACCGACGCCACTCGCGCCCGGACGTTGAGGCTGACCTACCGCGCGTGCGCGGCGGCCAACCTCCGCCCCCGCCGCGGCCCGTCGCGGTTCACCGGGTGACCCGGCGGGCCCGGGTCGCGCCGTTCGGGTGGGCGGTACTCGCCGCCTGCGCCCTGGCGGCGCCGGCCCAGGCGTCCACGCTCGTGGTGCCCTCCGAGCAGCGGCTCGCGATCCTTCAGACCGATCACGTCGCGCGAACCGCACCCGACCTCGACGCCCCCCGGATCGAGTCCGTACCCGCGCGACGCCCGCTGACCGGCGTGCCGACCGCGCTGCCGGTCATCCGCTCCGTGGTGCGCGACCGGCGCACGTGGCTGCGGGTTCGACTGCCCGGACGGCCCAGCGGGCACCGGGGATGGATCCGCGCCCGCCGGACCCGTGAGAGCTCCACCGGGTGGCATCTCGTCGTCGACCTGTCCGCCCGCTCGGTGACCGCCTTCGCCTACGGCCGCGCGCAGCGGCGGTTCTCCGCGGTCGTGGGCAAGCCCTCGACCCCCACCCCGCGCGGGCGGTTCTTCATCGAGGAGGGCGTCGCCGTCTCCTCCGCTCACGGCGGCCCCTATGCCCTGGCCACGAGCGCCCGTTCCAGCGTCCTGCAGTTCTTCGCCGGCGGGCCCGGCCAGATCGCGCTGCACGGCACGCGAAACCTCGCGGGCGCGCCGGGCACCGCGGCCTCGCACGGCTGCATCCGCCTGCGCACGCCCGACATCACGTGGCTGGCGCGGCGCATCGACGGCGGCGTGCCGCTGACGATCCGCAGCTGACCTCTTCGCCCGTCAGAGCCTCTCGACCCGGTGAACGTCGAGTCGTCGCCTGTAGGCTCGCCCCATCTCTTGGCGAGGCGTGCTCATCGCGGTGCTCGTCGTCGCGGCCGGCCTGCTGACATGGGGCTGTGGCGGCGGCGACGACGAGACGTCGTCGGAACGGCCGTCGCCCGCGCAGTCGCGCGCGTTCGCAGGCGCCTACCGGCCGATCGCCACCGACCTCCTCGTCCTGAAGACCCAGTACCGGGGCGCGACGCAGGCGATCAACCCCGACACCGGACCGAGGGCGGCGCCGACGTTCGCTCGCTGGGCCCGCGAGATGCGGACGCTCGCACGGCGCACGGCCGCGCTCCCGGCGCCCGGAGCCCTGCGCGAGCGCCGCGATCGCCTCGCCGACTTCATGAACGCGGTGGCACGCGACCTGGGCAACCTCGCCGCCGCGGCGCGACGCGACGACCAGCCCGCGGCCGTCAACGCCATCGAGAACGCACGAGGCCACACGCAGGGCCTGGACGCGGCGCAGCGCGAGCTCGTAGCCGCCACCCGCCGCTAGGCGAGACGGACGCCGATCGAGCCCGGCTCCTCGAACACCGCGGCCCGCATGCGTCAGTCTCGGCTCCAGGTCATCGCGGCCCACCCTAGCGGCCGAGGGCCGGCGAGTTCGGGCCCTCCAGGAAGCGCTCGGCGACGGCGCGGAAGAAGTCGCGGCGGGTGATCACGCCGCGGACCTGGCCGGCGTCGACGATGGGGATTATCAGGACCCGGTGGTGGAGGAAGATCTCGGCCACCTGGGTATCCGAGTAGTCCGGGCCGACGTCCACGTGCTCCGTATTGAGGTAGCGCTCGACGCGGTCCTGCCGGCACGTGTCGCGCCTCTCCAGCGCGTCGTCGATCGAGCGCGACAGGAACGCCGCTCCCTGGAGCTGACCGAGGTAGCCCGGGAACAGCGCGCCCATGAACTCGCGCTCGCCGAAGATCCCGCGGTAGATGCCGCGGTCGTCGACGGCGGGCAGCGCCGGTATCTCGCTTTCGAGGAGGCGCCCCACGGCGACCTCCACGGTGTCGGTCGTTCGGATGGGGGCCGGGGAGTGCAGGACGACGTCGCTCAACGACCGGGGACTCATGCGTACCTCACGATCACGTAGGCGGTGGCCAGCAGCAGCGACACCACGGTGACCGGGATGCCGTACTTCAAGAACTGGACGAAGCCGATCGGATGTCCGGCGTTGGCCGCCATGCCCGAAGCGGCGACGTTGGCCGCGGCGGCGATGATCGTCGCGTTCCCGCCGAAGCAGGCCCCGAGGGCCAGCGCCCACCAGTAGGCGTCGTCGCTGCCCCCGCCGAGCTCGTCGACCACCGGGATCATCGCGGCGGTGAACGGGATGTTGTCCACCGCGCCCGACCCGAACGCCGAGGCCCACAGGATCCCCAGCAGCTCGGCGACGCGGTCGCCCCCCGTGACCGAGGCGATGCCGTCGGCCGCCTCGCCCAGCGCGCCGGTCTCCTCCAGCGCCCCGACCATCACGAACAGCCCGATCAGGAAGAACAGCGTCGCCCACTCGATGCCTCCGATCGCCTTCTCCAGCGACTGGCGCGTGACCAGCAGCATGACGCTCGCGCCGGCCAGCGCGACCGTGGCCGGCTCGAGGTGCAGGGCCTTGTGGAAGAAGAACAGCGCAATGGTCACGAGCAGGATCGGCATGGTGCGCCACAGCTCCGGGCGGTCCTCGATCGCCCGCGAGGCGTCGAGCTCCATGACGCGCCGGCGCGCCTCG
>DATLOP010000147.1:0-4695 GCA_035536255.1 Solirubrobacteraceae bacterium | reverse complement strand
GCGCCGGCTACGTGGCCGGGCGCGGCCCGGCCGGCGTCCCGGGACCCGAGCGCTCCCGCCCGGTCGGCGCCCGCCTGGCCGCCGCGACCATGCTCGCGGCCACGGCGCTGGCCGGCGTGTGGGCGATCTGGCAGCCCCTGCGCTCCGAGCGCGCGGGCGACGCGGCGCTCGACGCCCTGGCCGAGGGCCGGCCCGGCGACGCCGTCGTGCAGGCCGACGCCGCCCGCACCCGCAACCCGCTGGCCCTGCGACCGCTGTTCGACCTCTCCGCGGTGCACGACGCGGCCGGGCGCAAGGACCAGGCCCAGCGCGCGCTGGAGCGGGCGGTGCGCCTGCAGCCGGCCAACCCGGACAGCTGGACCCAGCTCGCCACCTACCAGCTCAACACGCTCCAGCAGCCCACCGTGGCCTTCCAGTCGGCGCGCGCCGCGCTGTTCCTCGACCCCAAGTCGCCGTCCGCGCAGGCCCTGTTCCTGGACGCCTACCGCAAGCTGCCGCGCCGCCCGGTGACGCCCGGCGCGAGGCCGAACCGCAACCCTGTGCTCGACGAGTTGTCGAAGCTGACGAGGTGATCTCCCGCTCGCTCAGCTTCCTCGCCGCCCTCGTCGCGGCGCTGCTCGCCGTCCCCCCGGCGGGCGCCTCCACGGGCCAGGAGGCGATGTTCCAGGACGACGCCGAGCTGGTCTACCCCTCGCGCGCCGAGGTCGGCCGCAACCTGGACACCCTCCAGGCGCTCGGCGTAGACCGCGTCCGCGTGTCGGTCTACTGGCGGCTGGTCGCGCCCAGCCCGGCGTCCGAGACGCGGCCCAGCTTCGGCGGCGCCGGCCCGGCCGACCCGGCCGCCTACCCGCGCGAGCACTGGCGCCGCTACGACGACCTGGTCCGGCTGGCCTACGACCGCGGCATCCAGGTCAACTTCAACATCGGCGGTCCGGCGCCCGACTGGGCGTCGGGCGGCAAGGGCGGCATAGTCAACCCCCGGGCGGGCGACTTCGGGCAGTTCGTGGCGGCGGTGGCCACGCGCTACACCGGCAGCTACGAGCCGCCGCCGGGCAACCAGAACCCGCCCCCGCCGCCCCCGCCCAACCCCAACCCGCTCCCGGTCGAGGTCCAGTTCGCGCCCCGGCAGGCCGAGCCGGCGGCCGTGTCGTCGCAGCAGCCCGAGCCCCGGCTGCCGCGGGTGTCGTACTGGTCGATCTACAACGAGCCCAACCAGCGCGTCTTCCTCACCCCCCAGTACGTCGACCGGCGCGAGTGGTCTCCGCGGCTGTACCGCGCCCTGGCCGACGCGGCGTTCGACGCGCTGGTGAGGACGGGCCACGGGGGCGACACCGTCCTCGTCGGCGAGACCGCGCCCAAGGGCGGCGGCGAGCGCGACCCGGAGGCCAACATGCGCCCGCTGCGCTTCCTGCGCGCGCTGTACTGCGTGGACACGCGCTTCCGCCCGCTGCGCGGCGCGACGGCCGAGGCGCTCGGCTGCCCGACCTCCAATCAGGTCGCCGAGTTCCCCCGGCTCCATCCCGTGCTGTTCCAGTCCTCCGGGTTCGCCCACCACCCGTACTCGCTGCTCACCCCGCCGGCGATCCGCTCGGCCAACCGCGACGACGTGGGGATGGCCGACATCGGCCGCCTGACCGGCGCGCTGAACGCGGTCGCCGCGACCTACCGCCAGCGCAACCGCCTCTCGATCTACAACACCGAGTTCGGCTACCAGAGCCGGCCGCCCGACCCCTTCGGCTTCCCCGAGCACCTGCAGGCGAAATACATCAACCAGGCCGAGTACATGGGGTACGTCAACGGGCGGGTGCGCTCGGCGCACCAGTTCCTGCTCGTCGACGCGCCGCCCTACACCCAGTACCCCTCGAACTCCTACCAGTACTGGAGCTCGTTCCAGACCGGGCTGAAAGAGCGCGGGGGTGCGAGCAAGCAGGCCTTCGAGGCCTACCGGATGCCGATCTTCATCCCGGCCGCGCGCCGCCGTCGGCCCGGGACGTTCCGGGTGTGGGGCGGCGTGCGCCCGGCCGCGAACGGCAGCCGCCAGCGCGTCGAGGTCCAGTACAAGTCGTTCGCGCGGGGCGCCGACTGGCGGACGATCAGGACCGTGGAGGTCCGCAGCCTGCGCAACTACCTCGACACGCGGGTACGCATCTCCCGCACCGGCGTCGTGCGCCTGCGCTGGCGCGGCCTGACGTCCCGGCCCGAGCCGGTGACGATCGGCTAAGGCGCCGTCCGCCGCTCGTAGAAACCGGCGAGCTGTCTGACGAACAGGTGACCGTCGACGAGCTCCAGTGCCGCGCTCGCACCGGCCTGGTGCCGTGACAGCTCGAACACGTCGTCTCGCCATGGCATAGCCACCAGCGTCAGGCGCGATTCGGTCACCGTCCTGTTGAGGACGGCGTTGAGGTGGTCGACGAAGCCCTGGGCGGACGACCTCGCCCTCGTCATGTCATCCCGCGCTAGGGGGCGCTGTCCATCGCGTGGAGCAGCGGCACTAGGCGTTCGACGCCCGGGTCGTCGAGATCCAGCGTTCCGTCACGGAAGGCTTCGCGGAAGCCGGCGAACGTGTCGTAGGGGGTGTCCCTGCGGACCTCCCTGTCGAGGTAGGCCGAGAACTCGGTGTCTGTGAACGCCACCACCTCGGTGCCGGATGCGGTCTCCGTCGTAGCCATCGCTGCTGAGGATGGTACTGGCGGCGGACGGACGCAAAGTCACAATACGCCCGCGGTTCGTTGCGGTCCGGGCGGCGCCCTACGCCGCGACCGGCGTCGTCGGCGCGGGGTCGGCGTCGACGAGGTCGGGCGGCAGCGAGCCGGGGCCGTTGCGGTCGCGGACCGCGAGCAGCAGCTCCTCGTACTGGTCGGCCACGGCTTCCCAGGAGTAGCGCTGGGCGCGCCGGCGAGCGCGCTCGCGGTAGGACGCGACGAGGTCGGGATCGTCGAGCAGGCGCCGCAGCTGGGCGGTCAGCGAGGGCACCCCCTCCTGGCGGGAGAAGTACAGGCCGGCGTCGCCCACCGTTTCGGCGTTGGGCGCGTGGTCGTTGACCAGCACGCAGTTGCCCGCGGCCAGCGCCTCCAGGATCACGGGATGCGTGCCGCCCACCTCGGTCGGCGCGCAGAACAGGTAGGCGTGGCGCTGGAGCTCCCAGTAGCCGCGCCCGAACACGTAGCCGGGGAAGATCACGCGCGGGTCGGCGCGGCGCATGACGCTGCGGATGTACTCGTCGGCGTACGGGGCGCCGCCGACGACCACCACCTTCATCCCGCGCGTCGTCGCCTCGTCGAGATTGGCGAACGCCTCGACCAGCAGGTGGGGGTTGTTCTCGGGCTCCAGGCGGCCCACGAACAGGATGTAGCGCCCCTTCTCCAGGCCCAGGCGCCGCAGCGTGCCGTCGCCGTCGTAGCCGGGATCCTCGACGCCGTAGGGGACGACGCCGATGCTCTCGTGGTAGCGCCGGGCGAACACCTCGGCCACGGCGTGGGAGTCGGTGATGGCCTCGTCGGCCCAGCGCGGCGCAGTGCGCTCGGCGGCGCGCAGGTAGGCCTTGGCCAGGCGCGGCCACTTGCGCCGGTCGGAGTCCAGGCCGTCGACGTTGATCACCGTGGGGATCCCGGCCGCCCGCGTGATCAGGCACATCGGGCTGTTGCCGGCGATGAAGAACAGCGCCGCGTCGGGCCGCAGGCGCCGCGCGGCGTGGACGGCGGACAGGAACGTGTGGACGAACGTGTCCAGGTACTTGTTGCGCACGGTCGGCAGGTGGACCAGGCGGGCGCCGCGGTACTCGTCCAGGCTGCGGTCCACGACGTGGGGACGGCAGTAGACGACGACCTCGTGCCCGCGCTCGGTGAGCCGCGCCGCCAGCTGCTCGGCGGCGGTCTCGAACCCGCTGTAGGACGCGGGAATCCCGCGTGTGCCCAGGATGGCGACCCTCATGACAGGGCCAAGGTATACGCCTCCAGGTGCGCGCGCGCCGAGCGCTCCCAGGAGTGCTCGGCGGCACGCCGGGCGCCGCGGGCGGCCAGGTCGGCGCGGCGGCCGGGGTCCCGCGCGAGGCGCTCCAGGGCGTGCGCCAGGTCGGCCGGGTCGCGCGGGTCGAAGTAGGCGGCGGCGTCGGCGCACGTCTCGGTCACCCCGGGCGAGCGCGCCGCCAGGACGGGGACCCCGGCGTGCATCGCCTCCAGCGCCGTCATGCCGAACCCCTCGTGCCGGGCGGGGTGGACGAGGACGAGCGAGCGCGCGTAGAGGTCGGCCAGCGCGTTCGCGTCGACCGGCCCGGCCCCGCGCACGCCGTCCGCCAGGGCGCCGGCCGGCCCGCCGCCGGCCAGGACCAGCGGGACGGGGTCGGGAGTGCGGGCGCGGTAGGCGGCGTACCCGGCGAGGAGCGTGGGCAGGTTCTTGCGCGGCTCGGCGTCGCCGACGTACAGGAAGTGCTCTTCCGAGCGCCGCGCCGGGGCCGGCTCCTGGCCGGGACCGTGGGGAGCGACCACGATCCGCTCGCGCCGCACCCCCCACAGCGCCGCGATGTCGGTGGCCGTGGTGTGCGAGGGGCAGATCACCGCCGCGGCCCGGCGCGCGGCGCGGCGGTGGGCGCGGCGCGCGAAGGCGCGGAAGCGGGGGTCGAAGGCCTCGGGCAGGCGCTCGAACGCGAGGTCGTGGACGGTGACGACCTGCGGGAGCCCGCCGGGCGCGCGCGCGGGC
>DATLOP010000146.1:0-6305 GCA_035536255.1 Solirubrobacteraceae bacterium | reverse complement strand
CGCGTCCACCACGGCCGCCTCACCAACGGCCAAATCCCCGCAGACCTCGTCTACGCTGCCCGCAAGATGGAAACGAGATGAACCGAACCTGTCGGCACATCTCGGAGGCTGTCCAGCTTAGGGCGCGCGAAGGCCTCCCGCTACCCTCCGCCGCCATGCCGCGCCCCACCCTCCAGCGCCTGCTCGCCGGGCTGATCGTGCTCGTCCCGCTGCTGTTCGTCCTCGGCCTGTGGCTGGGCGGGCACCCGGGCAGCCTGCCCGCGCCGGTGCGCGACGTGTTCGTGGAGGAGAAGGTCCGCACCCTCGACGACGCGCTGACCATCATCGAGGACAACTACTACCGGCCGGTGAAGCGCTCGCAGCTCGTGGACGACTCGCTGGCCGGCGCGGTGTCCCGGCTCAACGACCGCTTCTCCACCTACCTGAGCCCGCGCGAGTTCGAACGCTTCCAGCTCTCCTCGCATGGGGCGTTCTCGGGCGTGGGGATGGAGGTGACCGAGATCCCCCAGGGCCTGCGCGTGACGCGTGTGTTCCCCGACTCGCCGGCGCGGCGGGAGGGCATCCGCGTCGGCGACCGCATCGTCGGGGTGGACGGCCGCTCGCTGGCCGGTCGCTCCAGCGCGCGCTCGACCGAGCTGATCCGCGGGCGGCCGGGGACGTTCGTCACGCTGACCCTGACGCGCGACGGGCGCCGGCGCACGCTGCGCGTCAAGCGCGAGCGCGTCGAGGCGCCGTCGGTGACCGCCCGGCTGCGCACGGTGGACGGGCGCAAGCTCGGCGTCGTCGCGCTGTCGGGCTTCACGTCCGGCGCGCACGGCGAGGTCCGCGACGCCGTCGACCGCCTGCTCGAGCGGGGCGCGAAGGGCATCGTGCTGGACCTGCGCGGCAACGGCGGCGGCCTGCTCGTCGAGGCGGTGCTCACGGCCAGCGTGTTCATCCCCGAGGGCACGATCGTCACCACCGACGGGCGCAACCGCCCGCGCCGGACCTACCGGGCCACCGGCGGCGCGATCCGGCGCTCGATCCCGGTCGTCGTCCTCGTGGACGAGGGCAGCGCCTCGGCCTCGGAGATCGTCGCCGCCGCGGTGCGCGACCGCCGCCGGGGCAAGGTCGTGGGCACGCGCACGTTCGGCAAGGGCGTCTTCCAGGAGGTCCGCGAGCTTCCCAACGGCGGCGCGCTGGACATCACCGTGGGGGAGTACTTCACGCCCAGCGGCGAGAACCTGGGCGGCGGCGGCACGCGCCGCGGCGGCGGGGTCCGCCCCCGGGTCCGCGCGTCCGACGACCCGGACACGCGGCGCGACGAGGCGCTGGACGCCGCGCTGCGCGAGCTGGAGCGGTGACCGCGCGCGAGCGCCGCGGGGGCGGGACGGTCGCCGTCCTGGACAAGCGCGGGCGCTTCCTGGTCGCGACGCCGTTCTTCACCCGGGGCGGACACGTCACCGTGGACCGCGACAAGCGGGCCGGACCGGGCGACCTCGTCCTGCTGCGCGAGCGCGGTCAGGGGCGGGGCCACGCCAAGGTGGCCCGGCGGATCGGGCGTCCGGACGTGGCGCGCGACGTGCTAGAGGCGCTGATGCTCGACCGCGGGCTGACGCGCGGGTTCCCCGACGCCGTCGAGCGCGCCGCGGCCGAGACCACGCCGCCGGACGTCGCGCGGCGCGACCTGCGCTCGCTGACCACGTTCACCATCGACCCGGCCGGCGCGCGCGACTTCGACGACGCGATCTCCGCGGAGGCGCTGGCCGATGACCACTGGCGGGTGTGGGTCCACATCGCCGACGTGTCGGCCTACGTGCGCCCCGGCTCGCCCGTTGACCGCGAGGCGCACCGCCGCGCCACCAGCGTGTACGTCCCCGGCACGGTGGAGCCGATGCTCCCGCACGCGCTGTCCAGCGACGCGTGCTCGCTGCGCCCCGGCGAGGACCGCCTGGCCGTGACGGTCGAGATGGAGCTGCGCGGGCCGAAGGTGGAGAAGGCGTCGTTCCAGCGCTCGCTCATCCGCTCCGACGCGCGGCTGGACTACGACCGCGTGGACCGCGTCTTCGCCGCGCACGAGCCGGCGCTGGAGCCCTGGGGCGAGCCGCTGGCCGTCGCGCGAGAGGTGGCGGCGGCGCTGGACCGCGCCCGCGCCCAGCGCGGCGCCCTGGCCGTCGAGTCCTCCGAGCCCGAGTTCGAGTTCGACGAGGCGGGCCAGGTGGTCGAGGCGCGCCCGGTCGCGCAGACCGAGTCGCACCGGCTGATCGAGCACCTGATGATCGCCGCCAACGAGCAGGTCGCGACGCTGCTGGAGTCGCGCGGGGTAGCCACGCTCTACCGCGTCCACGAGCGCCCCGAGCCCGAGGCGGTGAAGCGGCTCGTCGAGCAGCTGGCCTCGCTGGACGTCGCCACGCCGCCGATCCCCGAGACCATCACCCCCCAGCAGGCGGCCGACCTGGTGGGCGAGCTCTCGCGGGCGGTGGACGCGCACGTGCGCCGGACGGGGCGCGGCCGCCGGGCGCTGACCAGCCTGGTCCTGCGCTCGCTCAAGCAGGCCCACTACTCGCCGCGCAACCTCGGGCACGCCGGGCTGGGATCGCCGCGCTACCTGCACTTCACCTCGCCCATTCGCCGCTACCCCGACCTGGTGGCCCACCGGGCCCTGCTGTCGGCCGTGGGGGGCGGGGAGGACGCGCCGCGCGCGTCGGGGCTGGAGGAGGCCGGCGCCTGGACCTCCACGCGCGAGCGCGAGGCGATGACGCTGGAGCGCGACGCCGACGACGTCGCCCGCTGCTTCCTGCTCCAGCGCGAGCTGCTGGAGGTGGGCCACAACGCGGTGTGGGACGGCGAGGTGGTGGGCCTGGCGCCGGTGGGGGCGTTCGTGGCCTTCGGCGACGAGCGCCACGCCTACGAGGGCCTCCTGCCGGTCCGCCGGCTGGAGGGGGACTGGTGGGAGCTGGACGAGCTGGGCACCATCCTGCGCGGCACGCGGACAGGGGAGACCCTCCGGCTCGGCGATCCGGTCAAGGTGGAGATCGGCCGCGTGGACTCCCCGCGCGGGCGCGTCGACCTGCACCCGGTTGCGGTGTAATCGGCCGCGATGGCCAAGAAGCGCAAGCGAAAGGCGTCGGCCGGGGACGTCGCCTCCAACCGCCAGGCCGCCTACCGCTACGACCTGCTCGAGCGGCTGGAGTGCGGGATCGTCCTCACCGGCACCGAGGTCAAGGCGCTGCGCGAGGGCGCGGCCCAGATCAAGGACGGCTACGCCGCCGTGCGCGACGGCGAGCTGTGGCTCCAGAACGTGCACATCCCTCCCTACGGGCCGGCGGCGCGCGAGAACCACGAGCCCGAGCGCGAGCGCAAGCTGCTGGTCCACCGCCGCGAGCTCGAGCGCCTGATCGGCAAGACCCAGGAGCGCGGCCTCACGCTCGTGCCGACGCGCCTGTACTTCAAGGGGGCGCGGGCCAAGGTCGAGATCGCCCTGGCCAAGGGCAAGGACGTTCGCGACAAGCGCGAGGGCATTCGCGCCCGGGAGACCAAGCGCGAGATCGACCGGGCGCTGCGCGAGGCCAATCGTTGACTCGGCCACTGGACGAGTGTCCGACTCAAGCTGCACATCGGAACCCGCCGATACCCACGGTATTCAGGCCCAACCTGCAAGGAGAACACTGTGATGGGTGTTATGCGTAAGGCGCTCTGCGCCGCGGTACTCGGGGCACTTGCGCTGCCCGGCTCCGCACTGGCCGCCGACACCACGTCCGACATCACGGGCTCGGTCGGTTCCGAGCTGTCGCTGTCGGTCGCGGCTCCGGCGGCCATGACGATGACTCACGCGACGGCGGGTACGAGCTCGTCGCTCGTGACCGTGACCTCCACATCGCCGACGTGGACGCTGTCGATCCGTGATGCCTCCGCGACGACTCCCGGTCAGATGGACCGGGTGTCCGGAACCGGGCCCGCCAGCCTGAGCAGCCCGCTCGAGTGGAAGCTCAACGGCGCCGGGAGCTACAACAACCTGACCGCCACGGCGGCCACGGTGACGACCGGCTCGCTGTTGGGCACGGTGCTGATGGACTTTCGCCAAGCCGTCGGGACGACGGAAGCCGTCAGGGCGGCGGACACCTACAGCCTGACCGCGACCTACACGGTCACCTGATCCGGCTGACGTCCAGGCAAGGCGCACAGGACACGACGACGGGGCGCTTCGGCGCCCTTTCGTCGTCGATTGTCCTCCGCCGAGGCCGTCGATAGCCTCGCGCTGCCCCATGACGCCCTTCCGGACGACGGCTTGCGCGCTCGCCACGGCGGCATCTCTCGCCGTCCCGGCGGCCTCCGGCGCGCAGGACCGAGCGCCCAGCATCCACCTGACGCCGGCCCGGGCGGCGGGGATCATCGAGCGCGGGCAGACCATCGGGCCCTTCACGCTCTCCAACGGGACCGACCGGTTCTACCGCGTCAACGTCTTCCCGGTCCTCCTTGGCCAGGACCGCCGCGGCGGGCTCAACGTGCGCGACGATCCCGTGTCCCTGCGGCTCGCCGCGGCCCGGCTGGCCGTGCAGGTCCGCGGGTTCCCGTTCCCCCCGGGCGGGGCGCGGTCGGTGTTCTCCCAGGTCCGCAGCGCCCCGCCGGGCCGGGGGTTCTACGGGGGGATCCTGTTCCGGGCCACCCCGGCGCGCGTCCGCGGCGAGCAGATCACCAACGTCCTCCAGATCAACGGGCGCATCACGCTCGACCCCCCGGTGCGTCAGCGGCGGTTCGCCTGGCGGGGCGGGTCCCTGCGGGCTCAGCAGGAGGGGCCGCGGCGCCTGCGGCTGCTCGTGCCGGTGACCAACCGCGGCAACACGTTCGCGCTGGTGTCGGGCGTGCTGCGGGTGCGCGACCCGTCCGGCCGGGTGGTGGTCACGCGGCCTCTGAGGAGGGTGCGCGTGCTGCCGGACGCGACGGTCGACTTGCCCACGGTGCTGACCCGGCCGGTCCTGCCGGCGGGGCGCTACACGATGGCGGCGACCCTGCGCGGCGGGACCGCGGCCGCGCAGGCGTCCGGGCGCATGGACCTGTTCGGGCCCAACGAGGTCCGCACGGAGCTGGCGCGGATCGTGAAGTTCGACCCGGCGCGCGCCTACATCGGCGACGAGACGACGGTCCGCGCCGACTTCCGCAACACGGGCAACGTGAAGTGGAAGCCGCGGGCGCGCCTGGAGGTGCGCGCGCTGCGGGGCGCGCAGATCGGCCCGGTGGTGGCGCGCGAGACGCTGGACGCCGAGTCGGTCGGCCCGGGCGAGCGCGGCGAGATCGAGGGCAAGGTCCGCCTGCCCGAGGGGACGCGCTCGTTCGAGCTGCGGGTGCGCCTGGTGGCGCGCGACGGGCGTGAGCTGGACTCGCGCGCCACGAGCGTGACGCCGGTCAAGCGCCCGCCGCTGACCACCCGCGTCAAGGACTTCGTGACCGAGAACGCGATCGTGATCGTGCTGCTGATCCTGGCCGGCGTCGCCGTCGCCGGGGTGCTGGTCGTACGCTACATCCGCCGGCTGCAGGCGGCGGCCCGGCAGTAGCCGCGCGATTTCGCGCAGGATGCGGGTTCTTCGATATGGGGCCCTTGAAATCGGGTGGGGGCCCGTCCTATGTTGCTCCCAGACGCGGAGTGCAGACGCAAAGAGCGAGGCCATCGAGGTGAGAGGCCCTGCCGCCCTGATATCCGAGCGCTTCGGCGCCCGGAAGGAGGGCTCCTCAAGCGGCTCGCTCCGCGTCGTTTTTTTGCCCTAGGGCCCGGCCGGGTTGGCGGGCGGGTCCTGACCGTGGTCCCTGGCCCGGATTTCGCCTGCGGCGAGAATCCGTCAGTAGGACCACGGCCACCCGCCCGATCCGCGCGCGTTTCGTTGCGTTCGCGTGGTCTCGTGCCACGCCTTGCCCGCCACTGTGATGGGGCGGAGCGTGAAGCGGCGAGGCGCCGCGCGCCAGTCGCCACTGGTAGCGGTCGGGGTCGCTCCCGGCTGGGGTTCGAGTCCCCCGCGCTCCGCCGATGCGCCGGGAGCGGCCCTTGGCGAGGGTCGCCTCCCGGGCGTGCTAGCTTGAGCTCCAGTGGCGACTGGTGCCCGGGGTAGCTCCCCGGCCGCAGTCCACGGCCCGCTTCGGCGGGTCGTTGCGGTTAAGCGGTGGCGAAGCGCTTGGCCGAGCGGGCGCGGGCCTTGGCGGCCTCGGTCTCGCGAGCCCCGGGCCGGTTTGGCGGGCGGGTCCTGACCGTGGTCCCTGGCCCGGATTTCGCCTGCGGCGAGAATCCGTCAGTAGGACCACGGCCACCCGCCCGATCCGCGCGCGTTTCGTTGCGT
>DATLOP010000145.1:0-5701 GCA_035536255.1 Solirubrobacteraceae bacterium | reverse complement strand
ACCGTCCTGGCATCCAGCGCGGGACGTTCGGCGTGGGGGAGGCGGAGGGCTGGGCGCCGGCGGCGGCCGGCGGCCGGCGGCCGGCGGCCGGCGGGGGTCACCCGCCCGTCACGCGCATCCCCGCCTCGGCGCAGCCGGACTCCAGCGCCTCGAGGCGCGCGAAGGCGTGCTGGAGCTGGCCCGCACCCTGATCGGCGACCGCGACGTCGAGCCCACCCTCGCCACCCTGCGCGAGCTCGTGCAGCTCACCTCCTACGGTCCGCTGGTCGACCGGCGGCGCGCCCTGTCTTAACCGCCGCCCGATAGGTTGCCGCGCCATGATGCAGCGGCTCACCCGGCGCGTCCTGCGCCACAAGCGCCTCGTGGCGATCTCCTGGGTCGTCCTGACGATCGTCGGGGCGGCCGCCTCCGGCCCCGCCACCGAGGCCCTGGACCAGCGCTTCAGCGTCCCCGGCCGCGAGGGCTGGGAGACCAGCCAGGAGATCCTGCGCGTCTACGGCAACGGCGGCGAGAGCCCGCCGCTCGTACCGATCGTGACGCTGCCGCGCGGCACCACGGTCGCCTCCCCCGGCATCCGCGAGCGGCTGCGCACGCTGGAGGACGACGTGCGCCGCGCCGCGCCCGGCTCGCGCGTCGCGGGCTACGGCTCGACCGGCGAGCGCGCGTTCGTCTCGCGCGACGGGCGCACGACCTTCGTCTACGCCTTCCCCACCCGCAGCGAGGACCCGTTCGCCGGCAACGTCGACGTCCAGCGCAAGCTGCGCGACGCCCTGCGCACCGAGCAGGTGGGCGGCGCGCAGGTGCGGCTGACCGGCTACGACGCCCTCTACGACTCGTCGGGGGAGGGCTCCGAGGGGCCGGGCCTGCTGCTCGAGGCCGTACTCGGCGGCGCCGGCGCGCTGCTCGTGCTGATCTTCGTCTTCGGCTCCTTCCTCGCGCTCGTCCCGCTGGCCATGGCCGTCTGCTCGGTGCTCGTGTCCTTCGCGCTGCTGCTCGCGCTGACCACGGTCACCGAGGTCTCCCCGATCGTGCAGTTCCTGATCGCGCTGATCGGCCTGGGCGTGTCGATCGACTACGCCCTGATCGTCGTCGTGCGCTGGCGCGAGGAGATCGAGAACGGCCTGAAGGGCGAGGAGGCGGTGATCGCCGCGATGGGCACGGCCGGGCGCGCCGTCGTGTTCTCGGGGACCACGGTCGCGGTCGGCCTGCTGGCCCTGGTCGCGCTCCCCCTCCCCTTCCTGCGCAGCATGGGCTACGGCGGTCTGCTGATCCCGCTCGTCGCCACCGTGGTCGCGATCACGCTGCTCCCGGTGATCCTGGCCACCGTCGGACCGCGGCTGGACCGCCGGCGCATCCGCCGCCGCGACCGCAGCGTCACCTTCTGGCAGCGCTGGTCGGAGGCCGTCGTGCGCCGCCGCGGCCTGGCCGCCGTGGCCTCGGTGCTGATCCTGGGCGCGCTCGTCCTGCCCGCGACCGGCCTGCACCTGGGCAACGCCGACCCCGACACGATCGCCAAGGCGGGCAGCGCCCGGGCGGGGCTCAACGCGCTCGCCGACTCGGGCATCGGGAAGGGCGCGATCGCCCCGGTCGAGACGCTGGCGCCCGCGCGCGACGCGGCCAAGGTCCGGGCCGCCCAGGCGGCCACCGAGGGCGCGTTCGGGGCCGCCGCCCCCACGGGCGAGGCGTGGCGGCGCCGCGGGACCGCGGTCGTCGTGGCCGTGCCGCGCGAGGGCGACGAGTCGGCGGCCGGGCGCGACACGGTGCAGGCGCTGCGCGACGCCGCGCACGGCGCCTCGCCGCAGGCCCGTGTCGGCGGCACGGGCCCGCTCAACGCCGACTTCATCGACGCCGTCTACGGCTCGTTCCCGCTGATGATCGCGCTGATCGCGGCCCTGACCTTCCTCCTGCTCGCCCGCGCCTTCCGCTCGCTGCTGCTGCCGCTGAAGGCGGTGCTGCTGAACATCCTCTCGGTGGGCGCGGCCTGGGGCGTGATGACCCTGGTCTGGCAGCAGGGCCACGGGTCGGAGGAGATCTGGGGCATCGCCGCCACCGGCTCGATCGCGAGCTGGATCCCGCTGATGGTGTTCGCGTTCCTGTACGGGCTGTCGATGGACTACGAGGTGTTCATCCTGGCCCGCATGCGCGAGGAGTTCGACCGCACCGGGGACACCGACCACGCGGTGGTGTTCGGCCTCGCCCGCACGGGACGGCTGGTGACCAGCGCGGCCCTGATCCTCTTCCTCGCCTTCGCCGCGCTGGCCTCCGGCCCGTTCACCGACACCAAGATCCTCGCCACCGGCCTGGCCGCCGGGATCCTCATCGACGCCACGGTCATCCGCTCGCTGCTCGTGCCCGCGGTGGTCTCGCTGTTCGGGCGCTGGAACTGGTGGCTGCCGGCCGGCTTCGCGCGCGTCCTGCGCGTTCGCCCGTCGCCCGAGCCGGCGGCGCAGCCCAGCCGGCCCTAGTCGCGGATGGCGTTCGACGACGACACCCGCCTGCGCGAGCTCGGCGACGGGGCGTGGGAGGGGGAGATCGTCGAGCACTGGTGGACGCCGCGCGGGCCGCTGGGCGGCTACGTGATGGCGATCGTCCTGCGCGCGATGACGCTCGCCGTGGCCGACGACGAGCGCCCGGCCCGGTCGCTGTCGGTGCACTTCCTACGCCCGCCCGAGGCCGGCCCGGTGACCGTCCGCGCCGCCGTGGAGCGCGCCGGGCGCTCCCTGACCTCGGTCAGCGCGCGGCTGGAGCAGGACGGCCGGCTGCTGTCGCTCGCGCTGGCCGCGTTCTCCAAGCCCTGGCCGAGCCCGCTGCTGGCCGACGCGCCGATGCCCGAGGTCGCGCCGCCCGACCCCCAGGGCCCGCACGCGCGCCGGGTCCACGGCGCCAAGCCCCCGCCGTTCCTCGACCGGCTGACCATGCAGGGCCGCTTCGGGGACGCGCCGTTCTCGCGCTCCGAGCACGCGGAGGCCGGGGGGTGGCTGGGCCTGCGCGAGGAGCGTCCGCTCGACGCGCCGGCCGTGGCCCTGCTGGCCGACGCCTGGTTCCCGGCGCCCTGGCCGCGGCTCAACGCCCTGGCCCCGGCGCCGACGATCGACATGACCGTCCACTTCCGCGGCCCGCTGCCCGCCCCGTCCGCCCTGGTGCTCGGCCGCTTTCGCTCGCGCCTGACCCGCGAGGGGTTCTTCGACGAGGACGGCGAGCTGTGGACGCCCGACGGGACCCTCGTGGCCCAGTCGCGCCAGCTCGGCCTGCTGATCGGGGCCGAGGCGTAGGCTGGCGCCGGCGGCGAGGACGCCGAGTGCTAGAAGCCGACCAGCGAGCGCCGCGCGCTGCGCAGGCGCCGGTAGGTCAGCGACTCGGTGCCGTCGGGGGCGATCAGGCCGGTGTCCCACAGCCGCGGGCGCGTACGGCCGCGCACCGTGTACAGCTGGTACCAGACCATGGCCTTGACGCCCGCGCGCTTGGCCAGGCGGAACGCCGCGACCGTGTAGCTGGCGCGCACGGCCTCGGAGAACATGCCGTAGTAGGCGCCCGGGCGGGGGTAGCCGAACTCGGTGAAGTAGATCGGGACCGGGTCGCCGGTGCGGGTGCGCAGCACCCGCTCGCGCGCCAGGCGGCGCAGGGCGGACTGCATCGCGCCCACGTTGGAGATCCCGCCCGAGTAGCGGCTCTGGGGGCGGCCGGGGGCCACCCGGACGAACTGGTAGGGGTGGTGGGCCCAGCCGTCGGCGCGCAGGCCGCCGGGGACCGAGCGCGCCGCGCGCTCGAGGAAGCGGACCGGGTGCCCGGACGGCGCCGCCTCCCCGAGCAGGACCTTGGCCCGCGGGTCGGCGCGCTTGACCGCGAGGTAGCCGGCCTTGACCAGCCGGGCGTAGATCTCGTGGCCCACGGCGCGGCGGCCGACGTGCTGCGGGGACAGGTACTCGCTGAGGTTGGGCTCGTTCCAGATCGAGTAGAAGGCGACGCGGCCCTTGAAGTGGCGCGCCACCGCGCCCAGCCAGCTGGCGTAGCGCCCGGCGTTGGGCCAGCGGTAGCCCAGGAACCCCTCGCCCCCCATCGTGAACAGCGGATTGCCGGTCACCGTGAGCTGGACGTCCATGCCGTGGTCGCGGGCGTCCTGGATCGCCGCGTCGTAGGGACGCCACCCGTGGTTGCGGAAGCCCTCCCACACCATCGTGATGCGGATGTAGGTGACGCCCACCGCCTGGGCCCGCTCCAGGGCGCGCACCCGCGTCTCGCGCGACTCGGAGACGAACGCGCCGTCGTCCTGCATCCCGATCTGGAACGCGCCCGCCGGGGCGGGGACGAGGACGAGCGCCAGCGCGGCGCCCGCCAGCGCGAGCGGCGGACGGAGACTCATGGGAGGACGCGCGAGGCTAGCACCGGCCCTGACAGCCGGCGCAGGGCGATCTCGACCGCCTCGGGATTGCGCTCGACGAGCACGTAGCGGCGTCCCAGCCCGGCGCAGACGGCCCCCAGCGTGCCCGAGCCGGCGAAGAAGTCCAGGCACCAGCCGCCGGGCCGCGAGGAGGCCGCGACGATCCGCCGCACCACCCCCTCGGGCTTCTGGGTGGGGTAGCCGGTCTTCTCGGCGCTGTTGGTCGGCACGATCGTGTGCCACCACGTGTCGGTGGGCATCTTGCCCCGGGCCGCCTTCTCCGCGGTGACCAGGCCGGGCGCCATGTAGGGCTCGCGCTCGACCGCGTCGGCGTCGAACCAGTGGGCGCCGGGGGTGCGGACGTAGACGAGGATCGTGTCGTGCTTGGCCGGCCAGCGGTTGCGCGGCTTGCCGCCGTAGTCGTAGGCCCACACGATCTCGTTGAGGAAGCACTCGCGCCCGAACAGCTCGTCGAGCATCACCTTCACGTAGTGCGACTCGCGCGGGTCGAGGTGCACGTAGAGCGTCCCGTGCTCGGCCAGCAGCCGGCGCGCGTGCTCCAGGCGGGGACGCAGGAAGGCCAGGTAGTCGGCGTGGGAGTCCTCGTAGCCCAGGGCGCGGCGGCTCTGGCGCCGCCCGGTGTTGAAGGGCGGGTCGATGTAGACGAGGTCGAAGGCCCCGTCGGGCAGGGCGGGCAGGACCTCCAGGTTCTCGGCCTGCACGAGGAGGTCGTCGTCGAGGGTGTGGGGCCCCTCCGGGCCGACCCGGCGCACGGGGCGAAGCTAGCGTAGGGGCCCGATGGCGCTCTCCCCGCTCTCCCCCGAGAACGCCCGGCGCCGCCGGCGCCTGTTGCCCGGCGTGGTCGTGGCCGCCGTGGTCGCCGCCGGCTCCACGCTGGCCGGCGTCCTCAACGACCGCGAGGACCGCGACCCGGCGACCCCCGGCGTCCAGCCGGTAGTGCCCACCTTCGACCCGCTGGGCTACGACTCCTCGCAGGACGCCGCGCTGACCGCCCGCGCCGCCTCGGGCCACAGCCACGTGCTGTACGCCAAGAGCCCGGGCGGGGTGATGGCGACCGCCGCGCGGGTGGACCGCTACCGCCGCGACGTGGAGGCGGCGGCCGCGGCGTCGGACGGCGTCGTCGACGCCGACACGCTGGAGGCGCTGGTCTTCCTGGAGAGCGGGGGGCGCCGCGACGTCGTGGCCGGGGACGGCGACCCCGCGAATGCGGGGGGGATCACCCAGATCCTGGCCGAGACGGGTCAGGGCCTGCTGGGCATGAGCATCGACCTCGCGCGCTCGCGCGCGCTGACCCGGGCCGCA
>DATLOP010000144.1:0-11065 GCA_035536255.1 Solirubrobacteraceae bacterium | reverse complement strand
AGGGCGCTCCGCCGCAGGGCGCGCCGCCGCAGGGCGCTCCGCCGCAGGGCGCTCCGCCGCAGGGCGCTCCGCCGCAGGGCGCTCCGCCGCAGGGTGCCCCGCCGCAGCAGGCGCCGCCCCAGCAGGCGCCCCCGCAGCCCTGACCCGGCCCGAGATCCCGCAGGCCCTCGCGCGGCTCGACGAGCTGACGCGCCGGCTGCGCGTCGAGTGCCCGTGGGACCGCGAGCAGGACGAGCGCACGATCGTCCCCCACACCGTCGAGGAGGCCTACGAGCTGGCCGACGCGGCGCACGCGCGCGACGACGGCAAGCTGCGCGACGAGCTGGGCGACGTCCTGTTCCAGGTCCACTTCCTCAGCCTGCTCATGGAGGAGCGCGGCGCCGGGGACCTGGCCGACGTGGCCGACCACGTCCACGCCAAGCTGGTCCGCCGCCATCCCCACGTGTTCGGGGACGTGGAGGCCGGCGAAGCGCACGAGGTGCTGCGCAACTGGGACGAGATCAAGCGCTCGGAGGAGGGGCGGGGCGGCGAGCTGTTCGCCGACGTCCCCGAGAACCTGCCCGCGCTGCTGCACGCGCGCAAGGTGCAGCGGCGCGCCGCCTCGGCGGGCGCGTTCGAGCTGACCGACGACGAGGCGCTGGCCGACCTGCGCGCCACGGTGGACGCGCTGGCGCAGGCGCCCGACGATCCCGACGCCCTGTTCGGCATGATCGGCGCCGTCCTGTTCGCCGCCGTGCACGTGGCGCGCCGGACGGCAATCGACCCGGAGCTGGCGCTGCGTGCCGCGAGCGCCCGCTTCCGCCAGGAGGTGGAATGAGCCAGATCGAGTCCGTCCACGCCCGTCAGATCCTCGACAGCCGGGGCAACCCGACCGTGGAGTGCGAGGTCACGCTGCGCTCCGGCGCCAGCGGCCGCGCCGCGGTGCCCTCGGGCGCCTCGACGGGCGAGTTCGAGGCCACCGAGCTGCGCGACGGGGGCGGGGCGTGGCTGGGCAAGGGCGCGACGACGGCGGTGGCCAACGTCAACGGCGCGCTGGCCGAGGCCGTCCACGGGCGCGACGCCTTCGACCAGGCCGGCCTGGACCGGGCGCTGCGCGACGCCGACGGCACGCCGAGCAAGTCGCGCCTGGGCGCCAACGCGATCCTCTCGGTCTCGCTGGCCGCCGCCCACGCCGCGGCGGCCGAGGAGCGCCAGCCGCTGTGGCGCTACCTGGGCGGCGAGGCCGCCCACGTGATGCCCGTGCCGCTGATGAACGTGCTCAACGGCGGCGCCCACGCCGACAACCGGGTCGACTTCCAGGAGTTCATGGTCGTGCCGTCCGGCGCGGCGTCGTTCGGCGAGGGACTGCGGGTCGGCGTCGAGGTCTACCACCACCTCAAGCGCACGCTGCACGACCGCGGCCTGAGCACCGCCGTGGGGGACGAGGGCGGCTTCGCGCCCGACCTGGACTCCAACGAGGCGGCGCTGGAGGTCCTGATGGAGGGGATCCGCGCCGCGGGCTACGCGCCCGGCGAGGACGTCACGATCGCCCTGGACCCGGCGACCAGCGAGGTCCACCGCGACGGCGCCTACGTCCTGGAGCACGAGGGCCGCACCCTCTCGCCGGCCGAGATGGCCGACTACTGGGCCGAGATGGCCGGGCGCTATCCGATCGTCTCGATCGAGGACGGGATGGACGAGGAGGACTGGGACGGCTGGCGCCGGCTCACCGAGCGCCTCGGGGAGGGCGTGCAGCTCGTGGGCGACGACCTGTTCGTGACCAACCCGGAGCGCCTGCGCCGCGGCATCGAGGCCGGCGTGGCCAACTCGATCCTGGTCAAGGTCAACCAGATCGGGACGCTGACCGAGACGCTGGAGGCGATGCGCATCGCCCGCGAGGCCGGCTACAGCGCCGTCATGTCGCACCGCTCGGGCGAGACCGAGGACGTGACCATCGCCGACCTCGCCGTGGCCACGGGCTGCGGGCAGATCAAGACGGGCGCCCCCTCGCGCTCGGACCGCGTGGCCAAGTACAACCAGCTGCTGCGCATCGAGGAGGCGCTGGGGGCCGACGCCGTGTACCCGGGACGGTCGGCCTTCCGGGCGTGAAGGAGGCGGCGCGGCGACGCCGAACCAGGCGTCGATGGCCTACTCCGTGCGCTGGGACCGACTCGGGCGGATCGCCCTGCTCGTCGTCCTCGCCGGCGTCGTGATGCTGTACGTCGGCCCCGCGCACTCCTACTGGCAGACGTGGCGCGAGTCGCGGGAGCGCAACGCCGAGCTGTCGCGCCTGGAGGCCGAGCACGACCGCCTCCTGGCCCGCCGCAAGGCCCTGCGCGAGCCGGCCTCGCTGATGCGCGAGGCCCGGCGCCTGGGCATGGTCCGGCGCGGCGAGCGCGCCTTCGTGGTCCAGGACCTGCCGAGGTAGTCCTCCGCGGGCATCCCTGCCCGCGTTCCCGAGATCGACGCCGGCCTCCGGCCGTCGTGACCGCGCCGCTTCGCGGCGCTCTACCGCTCGCGCGCGACGACGCGGCCGCCGGCGTAGTCCGACGCGGCGCGGACGTAGCGCCCGAAGGCGGCGTCGCCGACCGTCGAGACGTCCCAGGCCCGAGGGTCCTCGGGGGCGGTGGCCTGGGCGATCTCCAGGCACCAGTCGGTCCCCTGGTCGTAGAGCTCGGCCAGCTCCGCGGTGGTGAAGCGGCTGCCCAGGCGCCGGCGCAGCTCCTCGACGATCCGCTCCACGACGCGCTCCTGCGCCGGCCGGTAGAGGGGGTCGGCCTCTCGCAGTCGCCGCAGCCCCTCCGACCATTGGAAGAGCGCGGTCTCCACGGCTAGTCCTCGCCGGAGCGGCGGATCACGATCTGGTCCTCCTCGACCGTGACCGTTACCGGGCGGTGGCCCGCCCAGTGCTCGGCGTAGACGGCGTCGTCCTGGACGGCGGGGTCGAGCCACAGGCCGTAGCCCTCCTCGCCGTGGTCGAACGTCCCCTCCAGCGGGCCCTTGCGCTTGCCGCCGCGTCCGCCGCGGCGCCCGCGCCGGCGGGCCGTGCCGCGGCGCCCGGCCGGGCGGTCCTCGTCGTCCTCGCCCTCGCCCTCGGTCTCGGCGTCCTCGTCGGGCTCGTCGGCCTCCTCGGCCTCCTCCTCGTCGCCCGCCTCCTCCTCGGCCGCATCGAGCTCGGCGGCGATCAGCGCGTCGTCCTCCGCGCGCAGGTCGACCTCCTCGACGAAGCCCTCGCCGCCCTCGCCCTCCTCGGGCGCCAGCTCGTTGTCGCGCTTGAAGCTCTCGATCTGCTGCACGGTGACCTCGAGTTGGTGGGCGATCCACGCGTCGGTGCGGCCCTGGCGGACCCAGGCGCGGATCTGGTTGAGTTGGGGCTTGAGGGAGCGTCGGGCCATCGGGCGGCCGGGAGCCTAGCGAAGTTACTTGCGCGCCGAACGCGCGGGGGGCTTAATGTGTCGCACCCAAGGCAGCAGGGAGGCGTACGTAGATGTTGGTACTGACACGCAAGTCGAATCAGAGCATCATGATCGGCGACGACATCGAGGTGTCCGTCCTGTCGGTCATGGGCGAGAAGGTCCGGATCGGGATCCAGGCGCCGCGGGACATCCCCGTGTTCCGCAAGGAGGTCTACCTGGAGATCCAGCAGGAGCGGATGGCGGAGGACGGCGCCTCCCGGGAGAAGGTGGACGAGGCCCTGCACAGCCTCGGTGACGGCTAGCCGCGGGCCGTCAGCCCATCATGTAGTAGAGCGTCTGGAACATCGCCACGGTGACCAGGACGGCCGTGGCGATGAGCGACACCACCAGCAGGAAGAAGCGCAGGGAGGAACGCTGCTGCTTCCGCTGGACCCGCCGGGAGCGGGATCGGTTGGCAGCCGTATGACGGAGGTGCTCACGACGAGCGCGGTCGAGTTCGATCTCCTCGACGAAAGCGCGCTCGAGCTGAGCGATGCTCTGGCGCATCCGCATAACGCTCACCAACCCTACCAGCAGGCGCTCCATAATCCGCGACCGGCCCGGCGCGCGGCGCGCTGGTGGCGCAGGAACTCGACCGCGTGGCGGACGTTCGGCGGCACGGTCAGGACGGTCGCGAAACCGCGCTTGACGAGCTCGGCGTTGACGAACAGCCCGTCGGGCTCGCGGTAGACGTAGGCCAGCAGGCGCCCGTAGCGGTCGCGGCGCTCCAGGTCGGTGACCAGGCGGACCCGGCGCCCACCGACCAGGCGGGCGTTGAACGCGCCGGCGGCCCGGGCGAAGCACTGCACCGGCGTGCCGGGGCGCCGCGACTCCGGCGTGTCCACGCCGATGTAGCGAACCTTCTCGCGCACGCCGCCCACCAGAACGTGAACGGTGTCGCCGTCGACGACGCGCGTCACCGCGCCCTCGCGGTCCGGCGCCGTCGCCTGGCTCGCGCCGCAGCCCGCGAGCAGGGCGGCGGCGATGAAGGCCGGCGGCCGGCGGATCAGCCGACCGGGGCCTTGCCCTCGGCCTCCTGGTAGACGCGCACGAAGCGCATGTAGTTGTCGGCGACCTGCGACGCCGCGTCCTCGCGCTCCACCTTGCCCTCGAGGAAGTCGCGCAGCGGGCCGCCCCAGATCGAGCGCCCGATGGCGAAGCCGACGTAGGCGTCGACGGGCGCGCCAGCGCCCAGCCACTGGTCCACCTTGTCGTCGTCGGCGCCGCGGCCCAGGACGACGCAGACGACGCCCTGGCGGCCCTCGCCCGTCCGCGCCTGGTCGGCGATGCGCTGGCAGTCCTCGGCCTCGTCGACGCCCTCGATCTTCCAGATGTCCGCCTCCACGCCGGCGGCCTGGAGCTCGGCGATCGCGCGGCGCATCAGCTCGGGGCGCAGCTCGGAGTCGTAGCGGTCGGAGTCGCCGCCGACGGCCTCCAGCTGGCCGTCCTCGGCGGGCACGAGCAGCTCGAAGAGGAACTTGCGGTCGTGGTCGCGCAGCCACTGCGAGAGGCGGGCCAGGCGCTCGGACTGGCGGCGGTTCATCTCCTGGTCGCCGTCGGGGTTGTAGCGGACCAGGACCTTGGAGAAGTCGGGGTCGAAGCGCTCGATGTGCTCGCCGAACTCCTCGCCGTACTGGAAGTCGAACTCGTCCTGGCCGCTCTTCTCCACCGGCATGGCGAGCTTGAGGCCGCGGTCGCGGGCGGCCTGGGGGATGCCGGTCGGCGTGCCGAAGTGCTCGTCGATCAGGGCCCCGGTGACGCTGGGGTCGGCGCCCTGCTCCAGGGCCTTCTCCAGGCCCTCGAAGACCAGGTGCTTGCCGTCGGAGATGCGCTGCGTGTCCTCCTCGGTCGGCGTCCCCTCGATGCCGAACCACTTCTTCTGGAACGACCCGCGGTGGTCGAAAGCCAGGATGTAAAGCTTGCCGTCGTAGCCCAGAGCCATGTCCTCGGTGCCCTCTCTTCGCTTGCCGGTTCTCGCGCGGGCAAGGCTATCGCGGCGGGGGCTACGGGTACGCTGCGCGGCGATGGAGCATCGCTTCACCGGCCCCAACTACACGATCGGGATCGAGGAGGAGCTGATGATCCTCGATCCCGACACCCTCGACCTCACGAACATGATCGAGGCGATGCTCGAATCGGCGCCCGAGGGCGACGTCAAGCCCGAGCTGATGGAGTCGGTGCTGGAGATCGCCACCTCGCCGTGCCGCGACACCGCCGAGGCGGGCCGCCAGCTGCGCGCGCTGCGCCGCGGCGTGCGCGAGACCGCCGAGCGCAAGGGGCTGGCGATCGGCGCCGCGGGCACGCATCCGTTCGCGCTGTGGGAGGACCAGCGGATCGTGGCCCGCCCGCGCTACCGCGACCTGATCAGCGCCCTGCGCTTCGTGGCGCGCCAGGAGATCATCTTCGGGATCCACGTCCACGTGGGCCTCGACGACCCCGACAAGGCGATCCACGTGGCCAACGGGATGCGCGTGCACATCCCGGTCCTGCTCGCGCTGTCGGCCAACTCGCCCTTCTGGCGCGGCGACCCGACGGGCCTGGCCTCCACCCGCACGCCGATCTTCCGCGCCTTCCCGCGCGTGGGGATCCCGCCCACGTACCGTGACTGGGACGACTACGCCAAGCGCATCGGGTTCATGTACGAGTGCCAGGTGATCGAGGACTACACCTACCTCTGGTACGACGTGCGCCCGCACCCCAACCTGGGGACGATCGAGATCCGGGTCATGGACGCCCAGACGCGCGTCGAGCACACCCTGGGGCTGGCGGCGCTGGTGCAGGCGCTGGTCCGCGAGCTGGCCGAGCACTTCGACGCGGGCCGGGAGCTGTCCAAGTACCCGTACGAGATGCTCGACGAGAACAAGTGGCTGGCCGCGCGCCACGGCCTGGAGGGCGAGATGGTCGACCTGCCCTCGACCGACCGGGTCGCCACCAAGCAGCTGGCGCGGCGGCTGGTAGACCGGGCGCGCGAGCACGCGCAGGACCTGGGATCGGCGAGCGAGCTGGACGCCGTCGAGGACCTGCTCAGCCACGGGAACGGGGCGGCGCGCCAGGTCGTCGTGTACGAGGCCAACCACGACCTGCGCGAGGTCGTGTCGGAGATCATCGCCGCCACGGGCGAGTAGCCCGCCGGGGCGGCTCTACAATCGCTCGGGCATGTCTTCCGGCGCGGACCTCTTCGTGGTGTGCAAGGCCTGTGGGTCTGAGGTCAGCCCGTACATCACCGAATGCCCCTACTGCGGGAGCCGGCTGCGCAAGCGCGCGCCCAAGCTCGACAAGGAGGGCCAGGTGCGCGAGCGCCGGGGGCGGCGCCGGGCGCCGCGGCCCGCGCTGTCCCCGCTGAAGCCCGGCGAGATGCCGGGCATCCGCCTGGAGCAGCGGCCGTGGGCCACGCTCGGCCTGATCGTGGCCTCGCTGGCCCTGTCGCTGGCCGTGCAGACCACGTGGGTCTCCGAGCCCGACCTGGTCGTGCTGGGGCCCGTGGACGGCGAGTGGTGGCGGCTGGTCAGCGCCTCCTTCGTGAACGTCAACACCGGATACACCCTGGTCGCGCTGGTCGCGGTGGCGCTCTTCGGCTGGCTGCTGGAGCGCCGGCACGGCCACTGGGCGCCGGTCCTGGTGTTCGTCGCGGCCGGCGCGGCGGGCATGGGGCTGGCGGTGGCGCTGGAGGACTTCCCCCTGGCGGCGGGCGGCAACGCCGGCGCGCTGGGCCTGCTCTGCGCCTGGGCGGTGCCCGACCTCCTGGCGCGCCGGCGGGACTCCGAGACCGACTCGGACCTGCTGGGCGTCGCGGTCATCGCCGCCGTCCTGGCGCTGATCCCCTACGCCGTTCCGTCCGCGAGCTGGCTGGCCGGTTTGGGCGGGGCTCTTGCCGGCCTGGTGCTCGGGCTTTTCCTGAACGGGCTGCGCCGGCGCGATTGAACGGCGGCATCGAGGGGGTCGGTCCCGGCCGGGTCCGCCACTCAGGGAAAGTTGTCCAACGTTAAGCCCCTATATGGGGCCTAACGTGCGGAAACTCGGATCTCCCCCGGCGCGCCTGTTTCGATGGCGCCGATGACCGCGCCGGGGATCAGCGCCGCGCGGTCGGGGGCAGGGCGATGAGCGGCCGCCGGAGGTCATGGGGTCGGTCGCGAGCCGGCGTAGTCCCTCGGGGACGGCCGGGTCGAACGTGGCGAAGCGCGAAGCGCGAAGCGTGCTCGGCGTTGCGCCGCCCGCCTCCGCTCACCCCCGCCTCACCGGCGAGCAGTTCAGGAGCGCCCCGAATCGCCGGGCGAGAGCTGGGCCAGGCGGACCGGCTCGACCGAAGGCGGCGTCGGCGCGAACGTATGATGACGCCGTGCTCGAGGGCCCTTACTCGGACGAGGAGATCGACGCGGCCGTGCAGGCGCTCAGCGACCCCGAGCGGCTGGCCGGCGCGCGCGACACGGTCGCCCGGCTGGCCCCCCAGCTCCAGCGCGTGCTCGACCAGGCCCTGGCCGAGGGCGGCTGGTTCGCCCAGGCCCACGAGTCGCAGGTCGGGCAGGTCGCGGCCGAGCCCGATCCCCAGGCGCGCCGCGACCGGGTCGCCACCCTGGTCGCCGAGGAGACCCGGCTCGGCATGCTCGTCGGCGTCGCCGTCGGCATCGAGCTGGCCCGAGAGCTCGCCCGCCACCCGAACACGACGGAGGAGAACTGATGGACATCCGCTTCCTCGGCCACGCCTGCTTCGAGCTGCGCGACGGCGACACGTCGGTCCTGATCGACCCGTTCCTGACCGGCAACCCGAAGGCCGCGGTGAGCGCCGGCGACGTGAGCCCGACGACGATCCTGCTCACCCACGGCCACGCCGACCACATCGGCGACACCGTGGACATCGCCAAGCGCGCGGGCGCGCCCGTCGTGGCCATCGTCGAGCTGGCCAACGAGATCGGCGAGGAGGGCGTGGACGTCTTCGACCCCAACCTCGGGGGGACCGTCGCGTTCGACTGGGGCTGGGTCCGCCTGGTCCCGGCCTGGCACACCGCGGTCTCGCCGAACGGCACGCCGCACATGCCGGCCGGGCTGGTCGTCAACTTCGGCGGGAAGACCGTCTACCACCTCGGCGACACCGCGCTGTTCAGCGACCTCCAGCTGGTCGGCCGGCGCGACGAGATCGACGTGGCGCTGATGTGCATCGGCGGCCACTACACGATGGACCGCCACGACGCCGTGACCGCGGCCGAGCTGATCGGGGCCGCGACCGTGATCCCGTGCCACTACGACACGTTCCCGCCGATCGAGACCGACGCCGAGGCGTTCCGGTCCGACGTCGAGGGCACGGGCGCGGCCGCGGTGATCCTCGCGCCCGGCGACGCGCACGCGACGTGACCCACGCGATCGTCCTGATCGAGGCCGAGCGCACGGCGCTGCCCACCCTGGGCGGCGTCCTGGCCGACGTGGAGGGCGTGGCCGAGGCCTACTCCGTGACCGGCGAGTGGGACTTCGTGGCCGTCGTGCGCGTGCCCAAGCACGAGCGCCTGGCCGACACGGTGACCGGCGCGATCGGCCAGCTGGAGGGCGTGACCCGGACCCAGACCATGGTCGCCTTCGAGGTCTTCTCGCGCCACGACCTCGAGGCGATGTTCGACATCGGGTCGTGAGGCGCCTCGCCGCCATCGCCGCGCTCTCCGCGGCCGCCCTGCTGGGCGCGTGCGGGAACGACGGCAACGAGGAAGAGGGGGGTGGTCAGGAAAAGCCACCCCCCAGCTCGCAAAACGTGACCACCCCCACCGGGACCACCCCCTCGATGCCGTCGTCGACGGCGACCGCGCCGCCGCAGACGACCACGCCACCCGCCACCGACGAGGGCGGCGACGAGGAGCCGATCCGCGTCCCCGCGACGTTCACGCTGCGCGGCGGCCGGCTGCGTCCCGCGACCGTGTCGGTCCCCGCGTTCCTGGCCATCGAGGTCAGCGTGCTCAACCTCGACCGCGTGGCCCGCGTCGTCACCGTGCGCGCCGACCGGCGCTACCGCCTCACCGTGCGGCCCCGGGGGCGGGCGGCGCGCCTGGTCCCCGGGCAGCGGCCGGGCAACTACCCGGTGACCGTGGCCGGCGGCGGGCGCGCGATCCTGCATTCGGGCGGCGAGCCGGGCCCGTAGAAGTCGGCTGGCCAGCCAGCCAAATAGCCGGTAGGCTCCGCCCATGACCGACGCGACCACCCAGCACGCCACCGAGCGCGACGACTTCCAGGCCACCTCCGACCCCGGGCTGCTCGAGTCGGCCGACCGCGGCGAGGCGAAGCTGCTCTCCTACCGCGACCTCTACCTCCTGTGGGAGCGCCAGCAGTGGCTGACCCAGGACATCGACTTCACGCAGGACCGCATCGACTGGCACGAGCGCATCCCGCCCGACGAGCGCGAGGCGCGGATGTACGGGCTCTCGTCGTTCTTCATCGGCGAGCAGCGGGTGGCCGAGGAGCTCGGCCCGATGATGCGCGCCGCGCCCACCGAGGAGATGCGGATCTTCCTGTGCACGCAGATCGCCGACGAGGCCCGCCACGTCGCCTTCTTCGACCGCTTCTACTCCGAGGTCGGCGTGCTGGAGGCCGGCGACCTCAAGGGGCGCCTGGCCGAGACCTCCGAGCACCTCAACCCCGAGTTCGGGCAGATGTTCGACGAGGCGCTCAAGCAGCGGGTCGACCGCCTGGCCGCCAAGCCCGAGGACCTCGAGACCCTGGTCGAGGCCGTGACGATCTACCACATGGTCATCGAGGGGATGCTCGCCCTCACCGGCCAGCACTTCATCATCGAGTACAACGAGTCGGTGGGGACGCTTCCGGGCTTCGTCGCCGGCTTCCTCAAGGTGGCGCGCGACGAGCACCGCCACGTCGCGTTCGGCGCGCGCTTCCTGCGCGACATGGCGCGCGAGGACACACGCTACGGCGAGGCGATCCAGCGCGCGATGGCCGAGGCGCTGCCGCTCGCCGAGGGCGTGCTGCGGCCGAAGTGGATCCCGCAGGACATGCCCGAGGACGAGGAGATCTTCGGCGCCACCCTGACCGAGACCCGCGAGTTCGCGGCCAAGGCCCTGGGACGCCGCCTCAAGGTCATCGGCTTGGCGGCGTGAGCGAGCGGCGCAAGAGCCCGTAGTCTCCGCCGCCTGCGGCTCCACGTCCACACCTACGGCGACCCGGACGGCGCGCCGGTCGTCTGCCTCCACGGCCTGTCGGGACACGGCCCGCGCTACCGCCGCCTGGCCGAGCGGCTGCCCGGCCGCCACGTCGTCGCGCCCGACCTGCGCGGCCACGGCGAGTCGGGCGCCGAGCCGCCGTGGACCCGGGAGACGCACGTGGCCGACCTGCTGGAGACCCTGGACGCGCTGGAGGTGGGCCCGGCGGCCTGGGTGGGCTACTCGTTCGGCGGGCTCATCGCCTCGGCGGTCGCCGAGGCCGCCCCCGACCGGGTCCGCCGGCTGGCGCTGCTCGAGCCGGCTCTCCAGCTGCGCCCCGCGGTCTGCCTGGAGTACGCGGAGGGCGAGCTCGAGGACATCTCCTACGCCTCCGAGGCCGAGGCGGTCGCGGCGATGCCCGCGGCCGGCATGACCGTGCAGGCGCCGCGCGAGATGCTCGAGGAGGAGGCCCGCCTGAACATGGTGCGCGGCGCGGACGGCCGG
>DATLOP010000143.1:0-5931 GCA_035536255.1 Solirubrobacteraceae bacterium | reverse complement strand
GAGGACGGGCTGAAGTACGTCGCCTGGCGCAACAACACGTTCTCGGTCCACGTCCACGTCGGCGTGCAGGGCGCCGACCGCGCGGTGCGCGTGTGCGACCGGCTGCGCCCGGTGTTGCCGCTGCTGCTGGCCGTCGGCGCCAACTCGCCGTACATCGACGGGCGCGACTCCGGCCTGCACTCGGGGCGCAGCCAGACGTTCACGAAGTCGTTCCCGCGCTGCGGGATCCCGGACGTGTTCGGCTCCTGGCGGGCATGGGCGGAGTACGTGGAGCTGCTCGTTCGCACCGGCTCGATCGTCGAGTTCACGCAGCTGTGGTGGTCGGTCCGCCCGCACCACGACTTCGGGACGGTCGAGGTGCGCATCTGCGACGCCCAGAGCACGGCGGGGGAGTCCGAGGCGCTGGCCGGGCTTATCGTGGCCTGCGTGGCCCAGGCGGCGCGCGACGAGGACGAGGGCGTCCCGGTCGCCGACCTCCCGGGCCGGCTGGTCGAGGAGAACCTGTGGCGGGCCATCCGCTACGGCCAGGACGGCAAGCTCATCGACCTGGAGCGCGCCGAGGAGTACCCGGCGGCCCAGGCCGCGGCCCGGCTGCTGGACTGGACCGCGCCGGTGCGCCGCGAGCTGGGGATCGACCCGGCGTTCCCCGAGCTCAACAGCGCGCAGCGCCAGCGCCGCCTGATCGCCACCGGGGCCGGGGCGCGCGAGGTCTTCGAGGCCACGGTGCGCGAGACTGCGCAGACCTACGCGACGGAGGTGGTGGCATGAGCAGCGAGGAGGAGCAGCTTCGGGCGCAGCTCGAGGAGGAGATGAAGCGGATCACCGTGGACGACCTGCTCGTCCAGAGCGTCGTCTCGCTGGTCAACCTGGCCGGGCGCAAGGCCGGCCTGGCGCCGGGCACCGAGGACGAGCGCAACCTGCCCCAGGTCAAGACCGCGATCGATGCGGTGTCCGCGCTGCTGCCCCTGCTGGAGCGCGAGAACGCCGAGGCCGTGCGGCCGATCCGCGACGCGCTGGCCCAGCTCCAGATGGCCTACGCCCGCGAGTCGCAGGGCGAGACGGGCGAGGCCCCGCCGACCGAGCCCGCCCCGCCCCAGCGCAAGCCCGGCGACAGCGGCCTGTGGGTCCCGGGGCAGTGAGACGGCGCTCTCCGGCGCGTTCCGGCTAAACTCCCCGCCGCTTCCGCCGGGTCGGCCCACGACCTGGCGCTTTTCTTTGACCTTCGGAGGACCAAGCCTTGAGTGACTTCCTTGTCGACCATGGCGTAGTCGTCGCGCTGATCTGCGCGGGCGTCGCGCTGGCCTACGGCGCCATCACATCGCGTGCCCTGCTCGCCCTCTCGCCGGGCAACGAGCGCATGCGCGAGATCTCCGCCGCCGTCCAGGAGGGCGCCTCGGCGTACCTGCGCCGCCAGTACCTGGTGATCGCCGGCGTCGGCGTGATCCTGTTCATCGCGCTGATCCCGATCCAGAACATCGAGGTCGCAATCGGCTTCCTCATCGGCGGCTTGGCGTCCGCCGCGGCCGGCTTCATCGGCATGAACGTGTCGGTGCGCGCCAACGCTCGCGTGGCCGAGGCGGCCCGCAGCGGGATCTCCAAGGCCCTGGACGTGGCCTTCCGCTCGGGCGCGGTCACCGGAATGCTCGTCGTCGGACTCGCCCTGCTGGGCGTGGCGGGCTACTACGGCGTCCTCACCTTCCTCTTCGACGTCTCCCAGAAGGAAGCGATCGACGCGCTCATCGGCCTGGGCTTCGGCGGCTCGCTGATCTCCGTCTTCGCCCGTCTGGGCGGCGGCATCTTCACCAAGGGCGCCGACGTCGGCGCCGACCTGGTGGGCAAGATCGAGGCCGGGATCCCCGAGGACGACCCGCGCAACCCCGCCGTGATCGCCGACAACGTGGGCGACAACGTGGGCGACTGCGCGGGCATGGCGGCCGACCTGTTCGAGACCTACGCCGTCACCGCGGTCGCGGTGATGCTGCTGGGCGTCCTGACCTTCCAGGAGCAGACCAACGTGGCTCTGTACCCGCTCGTGCTGGGCGGCGTGTCGATCATCGCCTCGGTCATCGGCACCTTCGCCGTGCGCTCGCGCTCCGGGAACGTCGAGCGCGCGCTCTACCAGGGCCTGATCGTCTCGGCGATCCTCGCCGCCGCCGCCTTCTACCCGGTCACCCAGTGGCTGATGGACGACCTCAGCTTCGAGAACGTCCAGAGCTCGCTGAACACGCCGAGCGTCGGGCGCCTGTACCTGTGCTCGCTGATCGGCCTCGTGGTGACCGGCCTGCTGTTCGTGATCACCGACTACTACACGTCGACCCGGTTCGCGCCCGTGAAGAAGACGGCGCGCGCGTCGGAGACCGGCCACGCGACGAACATCATCCAGGGCCTCGCGCAGGGCTACCAGGCCACCGCGCTGCCCGCGCTCGTCCTGGCCGCGGGCATCTGGGGCGCCAACGAGGCGGCTGGCATCTACGGCATCGGCGTGGCGGTCATGGCCCAGCTGTCGCTGACCGGCCTGATCGTGGCGCTCGACGCCTTCGGCCCCGTGACCGACAACGCGGGCGGGATCGCCGAGATGGCCGACCTGCCCGAGGACGTGCGCAACGTCACCGATCCGCTGGACGCGGTCGGCAACACGACCAAGGCCGTGACCAAGGGCTACGCGATCGGCTCGGCCGCCCTGGCCGCGCTGGTGCTGTTCGCCGCGTTCAAGATCGAGCTGGTGGAGGAGCACGGCAGCGAGGTGTCCTTCCTGCTCGACCAGCCCGCGGTGCTGATCGGCCTGCTGATCGGCGGCATGATGGTCTACCTGTTCGCCGCGCTGTCGATGGAGGCGGTCGGCCGCGCCGGCAGCGCCGTCGTCGAGGAGGTGCGCCGCCAGTTCCGCGAGAAGCCGGGGATCATGGAGGGCACCGAGAAGCCGGACTACGGCACCTGCGTGGACCTCGTGACCAAGTCGGCGCAGCGCGAGATGATCCTGCCGTCGCTGATCCCGATCGTGATCCCGATCGTCGTCGGCCTGTTCTCCTTCCGCGCCCTGGGCGGCCTGCTCGTCGGCGTCATCGTCGTCGGCCTGTTCGTGGCCGTGTCGATGACCGCGGGCGGCGGCGCCTGGGACAACGCGAAGAAGCTGATCGAGGACGGCCACTTCGGCGGCAAGGGCTCCGAGGCCCACGCCGCCTCGGTGACCGGCGACACCGTCGGCGACCCCTACAAGGACACCGCCGGCCCGGCGATCAACCCGATGATCAAGGTCGCGAACATCGTGGCGATCCTGATCATCCCGCTGATCGCCTAGCCGGAGACTGAACCCGCCTCCCCGCGAGGCATACTGCGCCTCGGATGGCCGAGCGGCGACTTCACGGGCTCCAGCGCGTGCTGGGGGTCAACGCCCTGTTCTCGACCGCCTACGGCAACGTCGGCTCGTCGATCTACTACGCCCTGGGGCTCGTCGCGGCGCTCGCCTTCGGGCTCACGCCGCTCGTCTTCATCCTCACCGGCGTCCTCTTCTACTGCACGGCGACCACGTACGCCGAGGCGACGGCGATGTACCCGGAGGCGGGCGGCGCCTCCCTGTTCGCGCGGCGGGCGTTCAACGAGCTCTGGTCCTTCTTCACCGCGTGGGCCCAGATGCTCAACTACATCATCACGATCGCCATCTCGGCGTTCTTCGCCGCGCACTACGCCGGCGGCGTGCTGTGGGACGAGCTGCAGAGCTCGCCGGGGGACATCGCCTTCGCGGTCGGCCTGATCGTGGCCCTGGCGCTGGTGAACGTCCGCGGGGTGCGCGACGCGGCGAGCGTGAACATCGTGCTGGCCGTGGTCGACTTCCTCAGCCAGCTGGGGATCGTCGTCCTGGGGCTGTTCCTCGTCTTCGACCCCGACCTCGTCGTGCGCAACCTGGAGTTCTTCGGGACGGCGCCCACCTGGGACCAGCTTCTGCTGGCCATCCCCGTGGGCACCGTCGCCTACACCGGCATCGAGACGATCTCCAACCTGGCCGGCGAGGCGCGCGACCCCGACCGAACGATCCCCGCGGCGATCCGGCGCGTGATGATCGCGGTGTTCGCGATCTACTTCACGCTCCCGGTGATCGCCCTGTCCGCGCTGCCGGTGCAGTGCGACGCCGCGGGGGAGAGCTGCCAGACCCTGCTCGGGGTGGCCTCCGAGGACGGCGGCTTCGCCAACGACCCGATCGTCGGCATCGTGAAGTCGATGGACCTCGGCGGCCTGCAGACGGCGGGCGAGGTCTACGTGGGCGTGCTCGCTGTGACGATCCTCGTCGCCGCCACCAACGCGGGGGTGCTCGGCGTCTCGCGGCTGACGTACTCGATGGGCATGCACCGCCAGCTGCCCGACGCCGTCCGGCGCCTGCACCCGCGCTACCGCACCCCGCACGTGGGGATCCTCGTCTTCTCGTTCATCGCCTGCGTCGCGGTCCTGCCCGGACAGGCGTCGTTCCTGGGGTCGATCTACGCCTTCGGCGCGATGCTGTCGTTCTCGATGGCGCACGCGGCGGTGATCCGGCTGCGAGTCAGCGCGCCCGAGACGCGGCGGCCCTACCGCAGCCCCGGGCGCCTGCGCTGGCGCGGCCACGAGCTGCCGCCCCTCGCCGTGGCCGGCCTGGCCGGGACCGGCCTTTCGTTCCTCGTGGTCAGCGTCCTCGACCTCACGGTGGCCGCGGCCGGCAGCGGCTGGCTGGCCCTGGGGATCCTGGCCTACGTCGTCTACCGCCGGCGCCTCGGCCTGGACCTCACGACGACGACCGCCGTGGCGATCCCGGCGCCCGTCCTGGACCGCGAGGCGGAGTACGAGTCGGTCCTGGTCGCCTTCGACGAGCGCCACTACGAGCCCGAGGCCGTGGCCACCGCGGCCCGCCTGGCCGCCCGCCGCCGGCGGGGGATCCACGTGCTGGTGACGATCGCCGTGCCGGCGTCCAGCCCCATCGACGCCGAGATGCCCGACGAGGAGATCGCCGCCCAGGCGGTGATCGAGCAGGCTCGGCTGCAGGGCGGGCGCCGCGTCTCGGGCCACTGGGAGAAGGTCCGGTCGGGCGGCGAGGGCCGCCTGATCGTCGCGGAGGCACGGGCGATGCGCGCCCGCGCGCTGGTCATGCCGCTGCAGCGCCGCGGGGGCGGGAACGCCCTGTTCGGGCGCACGCTGGAGTACGTCCTCACCCAGCGCCCGTGCCGGGTGATCATCGAGTCGCGACCCGCGGGCGGTACGTCGTGACCGGCCCGCTGGCGCGCGTGCTGTCGGGGGCGATCCTGGCCGTCGGGGTGGCGCTCGTGGTGTCCGCGATCGCGCGCGGCGGCGGGCCCCTGTCGGTCGGGGTGGTGGCGGGCGTGCTGTTCGTCGCGGCCGGCGCCGGGCGCCTGTACGTCGAGGTGCGCCGGTGAGCCCGGCCGCCCGGGACCGCACGATCGTGCGCCGCTCGCTCGGCTCCCCGGCGCTGTTCGCGGTCGTCTACTCCACGGTCGCCGCGGGCCTGTACTTCTCGCTGGGCGCGGTGGCGGGCAGCGCGCGCGGCCTCACGCCGGTCGTCTTCCTGGTCGCGGCGCTGTTCTTCGTGCTGTGCGTGATGACCTACGTCGAGGGGGCGTCGCTGCACCAGGAGCGCGCCGGGGCGACCGTCTTCGCGCGCTACGCCTTCAACGAGGTGTGGAGCTTCGTCGCGGGCTGGGCGATCCTCCTGGACTTCGTGATCCTGATCGCGATCACGGCCCACAGCGCCACGAACTACCTCGGCGCGTTCTGGGGCGAGCTGCAGACCGGGGTGGCGGAGAGCGTGGTGGCGGGCGGGATCGTCGTGTTCGTCGCGGTGGTGAACTTCCTCGGCGTGACGGCGGGGCGCCTGCGGCGCTTCTTCGCCCTGACCGTGGTGGACCTGGCCGTGCAGGTGCTGGTCGTCGGCCTGGGCTGCGTGCTGGT